>NZ_JASGEX010000042.1:0-3694 GCF_047606085.1 Parafilimonas sp. | reverse complement strand
GATGCCAGTATTTTGCCGGGCTGCTTATCAACCCTGAAATTAATTTTAAGGTTTGGCCTTTCAACCTCCACATTTTCTATGCGGTCAAGCCTGTCTAATTTTTTGATAAGGCTTTGCGCCATCGAAGCTTTGCTGGCCTTTGCCCTGAATCGTTCTATCAATCTTTCATTCTGGCGTATATAATCCTGCTGGTTTTCATAAGCGCGCTGCTGAATTTCTATGCGTTGTTCTTTTTCTGTTTCATAGTAATCATAATTGCCGGAATAAATATGCAGTTGCTGCTGGTACAGCTCAACAATTTTTGTAACCATGCGGTTCAAAAAATATTTATCGTGGCTTACAATTACAACGCTGCCTTTGTAATGCAGCAAATATTTTTCCAGCCATTCAATGGAAGGCAAATCCAGGTGGTTGGTGGGCTCATCGAGTAATAACAGGTCAGGTTGCTGCAATATCATTTTTGCAAGCAGCACGCGCATGCGCCAGCCGCCGCTGAATTCTTTGTATGGGCGGTTTAAATCATCGTTTGAAAAACCAAGCCCCTGCAACACTTCTTCTGTTTTGTGATGAATATTGTAGCCCCCAAGCACTTCCAGTTCGTGCAGCTTGTCAGAATAAATTAAAAGGGTTTTTTCATCTGAAGTTTTTTCAAGCTCATTGCCTAATGCTTCAATCTCAGCTTCAAGCTGTTTTATTTTTTCAAAAGCGCCTAATGCTACATCCCGGATAGAGTCGTTGGTATCAAAGCTCAAAAGATCCTGGTGCAGGTAGCCGACAGACGTATTGCGGCTGCGTTCAACTGTGCCGGCAGAAGGCTGGTATTCGCCCACCAATAGTTTTAATAGAGTTGATTTGCCGGTACCGTTATAACCTATTAAACCAATGCGCTCACCCGGCTGTATATGCCAGGTGGCGTCTTCCACAATAATCCTTGATCCAAATTCAAATGTTACATTATTAAAGCCTGCGAGCATTGCTGATTTTTAAATGCGTAAAGCTAAAGCCAATAGCTAAGTTTTTCAAGAAGTGAATTAAAGTATTGCGTTAAAACCGGTATTTTCAAGTGTATATTCATTTTGTATGCAACTTTAAAAGCGCAGTCTAAAATATGTGCATTAACTTCTAAGTTCATTATTCCATAAATTATAAGTACTAACTTTACTATAAAGGAAAATTTATGTTACCCACAATAAAAGACGTTTACAAAAACGGGCAAATTATTTTGGAAGAACAACCTGAAATAAATGAGCCTGTGGATGTATTAGTAACTTTCACGGAAGACATTCATAAAACAATTGAAAAAAAGCCATTAGTGTTTGGTGCATTAAAAGGCAGCGTTGTATATATGTCACCTGATTTTAATGAACCACTTGAAGACCTTGAAGATTACATGTAATGGATTTACTGCTTGATACCCATGCATTAATATGGTTCCTGGAAGGCGATGCTTCACCTTCAGAAACAGCCCGGCAGGTAATAGAGGATATTGCAAATAAAAAGCACATAAGCATTGTATCCTTTTATGTTACCGGCAACCCTTTGGCGACAGTACAAACTTTTAACTGACAGACTTTAATTTAAGTAGAAAATAATTATAGCAACTAATGCAACCATCAGACTTTCTTACCATTTTAGGGTTAGCACTTGCAGTTTGGGCAATCATCCCAAGTAAGGAAAGACGATTTATTTTACTTTTCTTTTCAAAGTTTGAAATTGGAGTTTTCATCGCTTCCCTTTTTGTCATTCATTACCTAATGTCATTTGACTGGATAATTACTAACTGGTTTCCATGCCTTTCAATCTTCACCGTTAAGAATGGTTTACCAAGCTCAACATGGGCATACATTTTAGCTCTAACAATAATTTTTTTTCCAATTGTCAAAGTTTCATTCGGCTATTTTTCTACAAGCCGTTTAAAAAGAATGATTACACTTTACAAAACTTATTTAAAGGAAAATGAGATTGACCTACTGGTAAATTACATTAATAAGTATCACATTACGGATATACATAAATATCTTCAAGGGATTTCGCATCTTCCACAGAAGGAAAACATTGACATTATCTTAAGAAGGCGAACGGAAAAAGATAATGCATCTGATAAATTAGTTGAGCCACAGAGAACTTTATTTGCGTCATGGGTTTATGGGCATATAATTCAAGACGAAACTTTTATTCGCAAGTCTGCAAATAAATACCCTGAACTCTTTGCAACTGCTTTTAGTGGGATGGAAACCAAAGAAGCTTCTAACCAAGACCTTGTAAAACTGTTTATTGAATGTCTTTTTGAGAATAAAAATCAATTGCTAATACAGGAATTAAAAATCATGAACGGAACCAATTCATCAGTTTCGGAAATGAACAAGGAGTATGACATCCCTATCCTTTTCTCTCTTTTTGCTCACACAAAATCAGCTTCTGCAAATTATGTTTGGTATCCGGTTGGCGAGGGTGGTGTTAAGTCGTTAAAGCATGACACTACACAAAGAGAATTTTTGATAAAGAAATGTGACCATGATTTAGAGTCAGAACTTTGGAATCAGAAAATTTACATTGCTATTGTTTATTTTAACTACATGGTAAGGGAAACAATTTACCGAGACAGTGAGTGTCACATGTGGCTTTTTTATTTCAGACATTTTACAGACCTTTTAATTGAAATAATTCCGTCCCAAAATGAATACGATGAGGATTCTGTATATCCTTCATTTGCTCACAAGATGATTTACGAGCAATTCTCAATAATGAAAGATTGGCTTGATTTAGCAAAAGAGCAAGAAACAGATAACCGTGTAATTGATATTATCAGGTGCTTAGGTTGGTGTGTACATTCAATTTGTCAAGCGGACGACGCGAAAATTTCTATTAGCTTTAGACGAAGGCGGCTTGACTTAATACTTTCAACTTACTTTGAGTTTTCTTACTACCCCGACAACATTGGCGCAACAACAACCCGTCAGTGGTTAGAGAGATTGTTTTTAAATCCCAAAGGCGTTGATTTTGGGGTTCCCGAAATAACAAACGAATACTTAACAGCATTGCAAAATGCTTGGGATGAATTTGACAAAGTTCCTTATGAGTATCATGGAAACAATAATTCAATTCAACATTTCATCACAACAGTTATTAAACCCCTCGGACTAAATGGGTAATCCAATGAAACATTTTTAGACAGACAGTAGGGCTGACGAAGGTACAATGAGCCTTTGTAATCCTATTCAGCAGTAGTTTGGGCTTGACAAATATCTACCAGCTTTTGTACTTATCTTTGTCTTCAAAATAAATCCGGGCATCAGTTCCGAGCAGACGGAATACTATTCCCCATCTGCACAAAGCCGCCGGCCGAAATAGCCATTAAACTGAAAACAGGAAAATTAAAGCTCAGCCAATCATTAAACAATTATTTTCAAAGTGCGCTTAGCTATGATATTTCGGTATTACCCATTAATGAAAAATATCTTTCCGAATACGATAATGTTCCGCTTTTGCCAATGCATAAAGACCCGTTTGACAGGTTGATTATAGCCACTGCCATTGTTGAGAAGATGGAAATTGTTACTATTGACGAAAAGTTTTCCAACTACAAGAGAACTTGTTTCGGTAGTTTGGCAGGATGATAAAACCAAGAGTTATTACAATTACTACTGCAATTTTGAAGCCTTTGAATTTTTACTTCATTCAAATAAACTCTGTT
>NZ_JASGEX010000041.1:0-9970 GCF_047606085.1 Parafilimonas sp. | reverse complement strand
GTTTTTGTGTTGATTTGAAGCATCCCTGCCACTTGTTCATTTGTAAAAGGTTGCTTCCCATCATTGACTGAGGCATCGCAATTTAACAGAATGCACGCATTGCGAAACTGTTGAGAGCTATGCTTACACTTGTTCATGATGCCCTTTAGTTCCTCCCGCTCCGCATCCGTTAATGTTACTTTATAATGTACCATAGCTTTTTTTTTAACAGCTAAGGTACATTATTTAACAGACATTATGTAATTGACATGACAGTAGATGAGCTTGATAAAATCAATCTGCGTTTAAAAAATGCCCGTGAAATGCGAGCCGATAAAGAAATGGATATGGACGACTTCAGGACGCTGAAACAGGAGTGTGAAGAAAGGGCAAATGAACTGGAGTTAAAATTAATGAGAACAGATATCAAAGAAAAGGGAGTTGACGATTTAATCAACCAGGCAATTGACAAGCTGATTTTATTTGAAGATGTTTATGCCAATGGTACAAGTGCGGAGCAACGTTCTATCGTTGGTTCGATCTTCACCGAAAAATGGGTTTTTGACGGAGAGCAACATCGAACCAATAAAGTGAATGAAGTTGTTGAGTATATCTACCTAATTAATAAAGAATTAGAGGACAAAAAAAAATGGGACAAGCAACGATTTTTCGCACTTGTCCCATAGCGTGACCCCGCTGGGACAAAACTCGAACTCGTTATTGGAAGATTTGCGGCGGCTGGTGGCTTTATTTTCTAAATAATATAAAAAATTTTTAATCCCCTTCACCAAGACTGAAAAGGGAATATAACGGCTTACCGCCCCCTCGATCCATACTGAGGCGCCTGCTTATTTCAAAAGCCATCCTGTCAAACCCCTCACCATCATAATGGTAGCAGCCCATTTCAATACCCATTCAAAAAATAAGGTTATCAGCCCGGTGAAATAGTTATTAAAATGCTGCAGTCCACCTACCCCCCTGCGGCTGAATTGCCTCATGCCAATAAGCAGCCTGGTTACCAGGCCAATAAAAAACAGGGTGGGATAAGACGTGCCATGTAATAGTTTTATGATTGCTTCCATAACCCTGTTTTTTAAATGTTATTTTTTACTGACTTCTGCTATTTGATCAATCTAATTTTTCAGAGGTATAAATCCCATTGATATAGTAGCCGATAAGCTGCTCCCACAGTCGTATTAAGCTGTCGGTATCTACATAGAAATACGCTGTTCGGTTACAATGAATAATATATACAGGCACGCCCCTGTAATCTTTATCAAGGCTTTGTGACTTAGCGTACCTTTTGGCCTCGTTTTTTGATTTTGTCTTCTTCATAAATACTGATTGATAGTTAAGGCAGCCACCTTTACAGGCAACCGTCTGTGGTGAATTAATTAAGGTTATGCACCATGAATGGATGTATATTAAAAGGGCAGGTTTTCGCCCTCCCTGTTATTACCTGCCGGTGCTGCGGAGATGTTGCCGTTATCCGGCGCTGCAGTTTGTGCTTTTTTTCCACCCTCGTGGAATTTGATTTGTGAAGTATGGAAATTGAGCGATGCATGCAGCCCCCCGTCCTTACCTACCCATGCCCTTGCACTAACCCTTCCAGTAAGCTCAACCAATGTTCCTTTGGTGAGTGCCTTAGCAACATTTATTGAAATCCAGTAAGCGCAGTTGAAATACTCAGTGTGTTCTATCCGTTCACCTTGTTTGTTGCGGTAGCTGTCGTTGACCGCTACGGAAAAATTCACTACCTGTTTGTCATTAGGGGTTGTATTGATCTTTGCGTCCCCCGTTAATCTGCCGATGATGTTCATAACGTTTGAATTTTAATTGTGAAACCATTTTGTTCAATTTTTTTTCACCCGCCTGCCCAAAAGAGCATTTTTCCAAAAGAAAAGGGAAAAAGAAAGCAGCGCAGTAGTGGAGACGAAGGCGCGGAGAGCTATAAGTCCCCGCAGGGTGCAAGCGTTAGCGTAGCATTATGCGCTCGCAGCAACGAAGGCGGAACTATTTTAGCTGCCTTTTGCCCGTTCGTTGGAAAATGCAAAAGCATAACTGGTTATCATTACCTGCGGAATCAGCTTAAAGAAGGCTCTAACAATAAAGCATGAGGGAGATGTAAGGCGGTAAGGAAACGGGCCGGTCACGTTGCAAGAGGACGGAAGCAAAGCTTACCCCGGAACCACGCGGACTGCAAGGGCATGCCCAAACAATAATATAAATCATACATACACCAAATAACATCACCACTACAACTTTTGATTTTCTGCCGGAATAAAAATGAACATTGTCACCTGCTAAAAGTGATGGCGCTGTAAATAATTAAA
Source organism: Parafilimonas sp. (assembly GCF_047606085.1). GTDB lineage: Bacteria > Bacteroidota > Bacteroidia > Chitinophagales > Chitinophagaceae > Parafilimonas. The sequence goes on along the minus strand of NZ_JASGEX010000041.1, from coordinate 7,658 downwards.
GGATAGAAAGAAATAGTGACAGGTTCCTTTAAAACTAAACCTGAAAAAACAAACACAAGAAAACTCAGGGCGATTATTTTGCCGATCTGTTTTACGGGAACGATTATTTTCGCCACTCAGAAATTATTTGGATGGAACATTATTTTGAGTTGCCCGTCACTATAAATGGAGAAGATAAGCACTTTAAAGGACGGCTGGCAACATTTGGCTATGTGTATAAATTCTATATCATTGTAGATGGACAGGAACTTGTTTTTGAGAACGATGACGAACAGCAATACAGGGTGTTGTCTGAAGGAACCGCTAACGAAAAAGTTATCGATCCGGCTTTAATACAGGCAATCATTACAGTTCTTGATAAGCTTCATGACCGGTAACTTGGGCGAAAGAGTATTCGCTATGATGACCAGGTTTTATAATCATATCTTTCAAGGTTATATTATTCCCATATTTTGTATTTAGTGTCATGTTAAGCAAAATATGACGTTTAATTTTGTGATGAATACTGCATATTTAGAGTAATATTTACCACTCATCATTGACAAATCAAGCTTAACTTAACATTAGTATTGATTTAGTATTTCATGTTACAGGCATATCCTACAAAGAATGGTACCGGCATATCTATATTCAGTAATTATGGCGGGCTTACATTGCTCTATGATACTATTCATCATATTGCCAATAGCCTCAACCAGAAAGATAGTTCGCAGGAAGCACAGTTTCAATTGCTGATGAATTTTGCGTACGAAGTAAGGAAAGCTTCGTCAGGGCAAAGGCTCAAAGAACAATTTACATTTGACGGGGATGATATACGGCATACGTTATATGGCTTTCAGCTTGTGTGGACGGATATTTTGATCTTCATCAATACATTAAGGTATAATGCCGGTTATATACAAACAGATAAATTACAACAGGCAGTATTATACCTGCTTGAATATATCACAGAGCAGGCGCTGTTTGATTATGACCCTGTTGGGGCAAGTAGTATAAAAGAGCTGGTGGCCCAAAGAATAAATGTCCGCAGCCAGTATGCTTTTATTATTTACCAGGCATTGCATATTAAGTATGTTACTGAAAAAGCCGGTAAGGCAAGGTTCAGAAAGATACCGGAATTGATTGCTGCGCATTTTTCTGAATGGAGACAGGAGCATAAGAACCTGGTTGCATCTTTTCAGAGACTGGCGAAAGAACAGGATTGTTCAATAGCCGACCTTGAATTTTCTGACTTCCCGGAAATCGTATGGTAATAAATTAAAGTTAAGATGTACCCTCCCCTCATTACACTGGCGCCCTATACATTTTATCCTTTTTTAACCACCAAATGGCTTAACCCCGGGTCATTCAACAGCCGTTCCATTTCTGATTGGATAATGTCTTGTATGTCCTGCTTTATCTGGAGATAATTTCGTTGTACCATGCTGTTATCCAGTTTACGGATAACTTCAATGTCTTTATAGTTTCCCTGTTCCCTTTTAAGTGCTTCATGGTCATTGATGATTTCGCAGTGAAAGGTTTTGAGTTCTATTTTGTTATCCGGGTCGTCTGCAACCATGCCCACAAATTCGCCGGAGCTTAAAGCCGATATTTTCGAAGGCGGTATAGCAGACTCCAGTTGTTTGGAACGGCTAATGGATGTATCGCCGCTATTGATGGAATAACTTTCCCTGTCCTGCATAATCTTACCAAAGCGTTCCGATAGCTGTTTTGCCGTGTCGCCGGTTACCTGCCCGGCAATAATGTTGCCTGTGATGTTCATGATCACATCCGCCTGTTCACGCCCGTAATCTTTACGAAGTTGTGAGAAGTCCTGAATACCCAAACAGGTGGAAACTTTATTACTTCTTGCAGTTGCAATTAAGCTGTCCATATTGTTTAAATAAATGGTTGGGAATTCGTCAAAAATGAGGCTGCTTTTTAATTTCCCTTTCTTATTTACCTGCTTTACAAGGCGCGTTACATACAGCGACAATACTGCACCGTATATCTGTATTTTCTGGGGGTTATTGCCCATGCAAACGATCTTCGGATCATCCGGGTTATTGATGTCCAGGTTAAAATCATTGCCTGATAATACATAATATAATTGAGGTGACGAAAGCCTTGCCATAGCCACCTTTGCCGATGCGATCTGGCCTTCCAGTTGCTCCATGACATCATTCAGATAAGCATTCACAAAAGGATTGATCAATACCTCAATTTCCTTTTCGGTACGCAGCAAGGTAAACAGGCTGTCATAATCCACCTGCATCAGTTCGATCACATGGGGCAGGGTACAGAACTCGCCGTCTTTATACTTACGTAAATACCATATCACTGCGGATAAAAAGTTGATGGGAGACTCTACGAAAAAATCACCCTGGCGTTTGATCCATTCCCTGTTCAGTCCCATTAAAATAGTACGTGCCGATTCTGCCGCATCCGTAATGTCAGTCATGGCAGACGGCTCTAAAGGGTTGCAGCGATGGCTGCGCGTTAAGTCGTCAAAATTGATAACATAAAAAGCAGGCGGCTTGTTGTATTTGTGCTTATTCTTTAGCCAGGAGTTATAAGCAATTTTGGTAAGGTCATCGAACTTAAAATCATATACGAACATGGTGAACCCTTTGCGGATGTGTTGTGTAATAACATGCCTTATTACAAAGTATGATTTGCCCGAACCCGGTGTACCCAATACCATAACGGCACGAAAGGGATTGATGATATTTATCCAACTGCTGCGTACTTTATTTTTCAATTGATATTTGGCAGGCAGGTTAATGGAAAATTCATTTTCCAAAAAGCGTTCTTCCTGCGGAAAGGTTTCATTTTCCTTGTTGAAAATATCCTTGTTGTTTAGCTTATTTTTAATGATGCGGGAAAGCAGCGTACCACCTGTAAGCATCAGCAAAAAGCCAATGGAAGTTATACCCATATAGATAACTGCTTTTTCCTGAACAGGCAATTGTAACACCAAACATAGGTAACTGAAAAAATAAAACAGCAGACCTGTAATGACGTAAGCAAAGGCCGTTTTGTAATTCAGTTTTTCATCCTTCCTGCCTTTAGCACCCAACAACGAAATCGCCAAAAACCCCAATGCGATCAACTTGGAGTTATGGAAATTTCTAAGCAATCCTGTGTTACGGATATTGCCCAACAAGCGGTCGCTAAATTCGCTGACCAGCCCCCATTCCCGGAAGGCTCCGTAACAGAAATAATAAAAATGGATGATTAAAATAACGATGCTGATGAGCCTGGTCATATCCAGAATTTTCCGCAACGCCTGTTCATTCTCTCCTGTCTGCATAGCCATGATCGTATCGTTTTATTGGTTATCGGATATATTTTTTCTTTTCTTCTTTCTGCGTTTCTTTTTCAGTTGGTTCGGCACATAGTCTGATGCGTGTTCCGGTTGCAGCAGAGCATCAAGTACATTACCCGTACCTGATAGTAATGTAGCAGGCTGTAAATCGTTGGAAGCGGCTTTGGTTTCTGCCGCAGGTGTAGCCTGTGTCTGTAACCCAATGGATGGTTTCAGGGCTGGATGCGGCAGCAAATCCTGCGCTGGAACTTCTTTTTGCAGGCAACGTTCCTGTATCGCTTTGGCGCTATATGCCTTGCCCAATGCACTGCCATTGAATACGCATTGTGTCCGGTGGTCAACGTATGTAATACCGTACAGCAATCCGTCCTCGTTTTTGCGAAGCACCGTATCAATGCCCTGCTTTTTCAGTGCCTTTATCAATTCGTCAATGGGAAGCGTTTTTTTGTGAAGCAAGGCCATATCAATGGCATTCTTTACCCTTACCTTATGGGGCAAACGTTTGGCTTCATTGCCGGTAAACCTTGCTTCCAAAAACTTCAATGTTGGCCTGTTGTGAAAGTCGCTGGCCTTGATCGGTACGCCGATGGGATTGCCCTGCTCGTCCAGTACCCAGTACACCAGGCCACCGCTTTTAAAGACCCTCGAATCTTCACTACCCCGGTCGGCCATTACATTGTATTGTTTAAGCATGGCGTTAAGCTCCGGCAGGCTGGTATAACGATACCGTTCCAGCACGTTTTCCAGTACGTTTGCAATGGCCCTTCGGGTATCCGTGCGGCCATACTGCACCTTACGCACATCAACAGGTTTTAACTGGAATACCTGCCGTCTTTGGTGCTTATCCGCTTCCACCAGGCCAAACATTTTTTCAATCTCTTTGCGTGCCGGTTCCGACTTGCGGATGCCTAAATGATGAAGGTTAATGATATTGCCATTGGGCTGTATATTCGTAGTGACCACATGCAGGTGCGGATGTCCCGCATCGTGATGCTGGTACACCAGAAAAGGTTGCTGACCAAACCCTATTTTCTGCATATAAACCCTGGCAATTTCCATCAGCTTTTCTTTGGGCATACCTGTTTCTGAAGGATCGAAGTTGATTGAAATATGTACATTCTTCCGTTCAACATCCTTTCGTAATTCTGTCCTTTTCAGCAGGTAGCCTAACTTAATTTTGAGGCTCATATCCTCCGCATCCAGTGGAAAATTTTCTGCCCCGATACACTCGGCAACCCCTTCTTTAACCTTGTTCTCATTGTAGTTGAAAATACGGTGCATGGAGTGGGCGGGATTAATCACTGTAACCATATTTCCAGCATTTTTCTGATGTTGTTCCTGACTTCTTCCAGCTTATTATGAAGCGTTTTTTTCTCGACTTCATAGACCATCAGCCAGCTTTTAAATTCTGAGATCTGCTGAAGCGTATGCAGCTTTTTTACGGCCTGATTGAAGTTGTTTCCAATGGCGTTCAGCTCGCTGCGCAGCTTCGTAAGTTCTGCCATTGCGTCATCCTGCGAACGGTTACGATAGGTTGTTACAATGGGCTTATCAAAGAGGCTGTGCCGTACATATTCGCTTAGCTTCCGGCAGGTCGTAGCCTTCCATTTCTTTTCAATTTTCACATACTCGGCGGGCGTTAGCCGCAGCCCGATGATGCGTGTCCTGTTTGCATTTTCCTTTTCCATCACTTATCATTTTCACGTTATCAAACACGGTTTGTCCTTTTATCCGCAAAGCCCGCGAGTTCCGAGCAAGGGGCTTACAAAATCCGGTTGTTAAACAACCGTTCATCTTGCCGATTGCGAAAAATGCAATCTCTCAGCTTTTATAATCTTTTAAAGACCTTTAATCAGCAGGAAGTATTTTACAATCGCCAAAACACTATGACGGGCTTTTAAGGTTTACTTTAATTTCTGCCTGCTTATATTTCTCTTGTCTTTTCCCGAAATTCATCACCCAGTCATTAAAGTCTTTGTAGTTCTTATAAAGAGTGCTCTCATCTTTATATCTGGCACTTAATGAAAGCGCATAACGACTGTAATTTTGTCCTACCCTATCCCTGTCTAAATAAAGCCTGATTGCGTTATGTTTTTCCATAAAAGGACGTGCAGTTTCAAAGAAGGATAAGGAGTTTAGCACAACAAAGTCAAAGCGGTCTTCGGGTTCACGTTTATGGATAGCCCTGAAGGAAAGGAAGTCCATAAAACCTTCAAAAACGATCACTTCATCAGCATTATGATTGAATGTAGTAATACTCTTTGGCGAGCTGCCTGCTTTAAAGTAAGGATTACGAATTTCAAAGCCTCCCAAATCGTTTTTAAAGCCGATGCCGTAATATATTTTTTTGTTGACTTCATACCGGACTTCACGGCAATATTTATCTGCTATATCAATCGGTATGCGCCGTTGGTGCAGGTAGCGCAACAAGGCAGTTGAAGAAAGAATAAAATCTCCTAAAATTTTTATCTGGCTTTCCGGTTCTTGTTGGATAAGAGGCTGACTGATAATTGGCTGTTGAAGGGAAAAATTAGCGGTTAAATTTTGAAGCAGTTCGCCAATGGTGCATCTATGATAAAGAACAGCAAAGTCAACCAGGTTACCACCCTTGCCTAAACCATGATCGTACCAGCGGTTCAGCTTACGGTTGATTTTAAATGAAGGTGTTTTCTCAACCCGTAAAGGAGATAAATACCAATAATCATTGTTCCTGATCTTTGAAGGTGTATAACCTAAACCGGACAGATAATCTACCATATCCATTTCTCTGGCTTCGCTGATGGAAAGCCGCTTTTCCTGAAATCCATAACCCCACTTTTTCAAACACACATTCAGTTCTTCACCATGCAAGTTAAACAGGCACTATGGCATTAACCTATCCTCATCATATTTTAAGCAGGATACAGAACACTATGCGGATTACTTTTGTGCAGTGGGTATTGTTTAAATTTTAAAACGTGCAGGGTATGCTGACAACAAATGATGTAGCCCGGATCTATGACACTATTCTGAGTATCCCGGGGATGAGTGAGATGGTGAAAATTGACATGAAGGTTTCCCGCAAAAATGTATTGCTGTTGTATAGCGTTATTAAGCGTGGGTTAACGGTTAAAGACGATGATAAATCTTATGCTTTGCTGGAAAGCATTCCGCAGGGGGTGCATTTCAAATTTTCGCTTGCTCAAGAAGTCATACGGCTTAAATTTAGGAAACAAAACTGATAAACTATGACCAGGGAAGAATATCTGGAAGCCGCAGCAAAACGATATGATGAACTGCGCGATCTAAACTTAATCACCGATTTTTATGATTACGAAACGGAGTTTGTAAAGATCTGGCAAGACCTGGGCCGCGAGGTATTAGAGAAGAACATAAGCGATCCGGGAAAGGATAAGCGTAAAAAAAAACCTTACGACGCTGGGTTATGTAACCATAAATAATGCACATCCCTTCAGTAAAGGGAAAAATGGGTTTCAAATATCCCCCAAACTACAGGAACTCATGGTTTATTCTGCCCAAACAGACAGCTATGAAAACTGTAATGAAGTATTAGAAAAATACATTAATATAGAAGTAAGCGCTACCCAGGTTTGGCGGGTAGCAAATGTATATGGGGAAGAAGTGGGTAAGAGTATTTCAGCAGAAGTAGTCTTAACGCCCTGCCGAAAAGACGAAGTGGTGTATGCAATGGCAGAAGGTTCTATGATATTTACCCGGGAGGAAGGATGGAAAGAGCTAAAAGCAGGCCGTATATTTAAAAGCTCATCCTGTATCCATGCAGACGATAAACCAGGCTGGATAAGCAATTCCCAATATTTAGCCTATTTGGATACACACAAGAAGTTTACCACGGAGATGGAGAAATTATTGGATCATTACAATCAAAGCGGGCAGCCTATTGTCTTTATATCTGATGGTGCTGCATGGATAAAAAACTGGATAGAAGATGCTTATCCTGAAGCAATATCAGTGTTAGATTTTTACCATGCCAGTGAACACTTACATGATTATGCCAAAGCTGATATTAAAGAGGACACCCGCAGAAAGCAGTGGTTGGATGAGCATGTAACATTGTTGCTAAATGGTGAAGTGCAAAAGATCATAGATGAATTAAAGGGTTTGCCAATAATATCGGAACAGGCACAGCAATTAATGGATTACTATGAGAGCAATAAAACAAGGATGAATTATCCATTGTATAAAAAAATGGGTGCTGGCATTATTGGTTCCGGAGCAATTGAATCAGCACATAGAACCGTAATACAAAAACGGATGAAACAATCCGGACAGAGATGGAGCAGAAGGGGAGCTCAAAATATGCTGCATCTGCGGGTTACTAAAAAAAATAATC
>NZ_JASGEX010000040.1:0-44181 GCF_047606085.1 Parafilimonas sp. | reverse complement strand
CAGCAGTTAACAGTCGTTCAGTTAAAGTTCAAAAGTTCACGGGTTCACAGGTTCACGAGTTATTGCTTCTTTAATGAAACAACAGCAAATTAAATAACGTAAAGTAAAAAGCTCATGGCTCATAGCTGACAGCTCAAGGCTCATGGCTCACAGCTAAATAAATCAACTTCTATGATTAACAACTATCTAAAAACCGCCTGGCGGAATTTATGGAACAACAGGTTCTATACTGCCATCAATATTTTCGGGCTTGCCATTGGCCTGGCCGTTGGTATAATGATTTTGCTTTGGGTACAAAATGAACTAAGCTATGACGGCTTTCACGCCAATGCAGAGAATATTTATAAAATCAATTCTCATATCGGCAGCGGAACGGGTGCACAGGTTTGGGAAAGTTCCCCGGCGCCGTTGGCGGTGTTTGCCAAAGAATCTGTTCCCGAAGTAAAAAATGCCGCACGTATATTGGGAAGAGGAAGTCTTTTGCTTTCAAATGGTACAAACAAAATACCCGAAGCAAGCAATGCCTATATTGATCCATCTTTCTTTTCCATATTCAGCTTTAAAATGCTGAAAGGCAGTACAGCAAAGCCTTTCAGCAATGACAATTCGGTTGTAATAACTGCATCTACAGCCAAAAAATATTTTGGCGCCACAGATGCTGTCGGGAAAATTCTGACGTATAACGATACCGTCAGTTATACCGTTTCGGGGGTACTGGAAGACTTTCCGCAAAATTCATCCATTCATTATGATATGCTTTTCCCGATGAGCCTGTATGCAAAAAATTTCAGGGGAAATGCAAACAAGAGAACGATTGATGAAGACATGGGTGATTTCCTGTACACCATTTACCTGCAGTTGCAAAACAATGCTTCACCGCAGGTAGCAGCGAAAAAATTATCCAAAATATTTGCGGATAAAAAGAACGCAAAATTTCCTGATAAAAAAGACGAGAATAATAAAAATTTCTTTACGCTGCAATCTCTCACATCCATACATTTAATAACTGCAGATGACAACGCCAGCGCCTTGCAAACAGTAAGAATATTTTTAATCATTGCTATTCTTATTCTTGTTATTGCCTGCATCAATTATGTAAACTTATCTACCGCACGTTCCATGCTGCGCTCCAAAGAAGTAGGCATGCGCAAAATAATCGGTGCCTCAAAATACCAGTTGTTCATGCAATTCATTATTGAATCTGCGGTATTGTTCGCACTGGCTTCCCTGCTTGCATTCATTATTATTTATTTAATGCTGCCACTGTACAACAATATTTCGGGTAAACAGCTTGTATTTAGTTTCAGCGATAAAAACGTTTGGCTTGTTATTGGTTGTTCTGTTCTTGGCACATTAGCAGCCGGCAGCATTTACCCTGCATTATTGCTTATATCATTTAAGCCGCTGGAAGTTTTAAAAGGAAAATTATCTGTTGGTATCGGCGAAACATCCTTCAGAAAAATATTGGTTGTAATACAGTTTGTTTTTTCTGTTGTGCTTATTATCGGCACTATTGTAATTACCAGACAACTGCAATACATAAAAGAAAAAGACCTGGGCTTCGACAGAACGCAGGTATTTTCTTTTACATTGAATAATGACGCATATAATCATTTTGATGCCATACATAATGAACTGCAAAAGCAGCCCGGTATTTTAAGTGTTGCCGCATCTGATAATGGTTTTCTTGGTTATCAAAGAACAACCAGCGATGCCTACTGGAGTGGGAAAGAAGCAGGCAGCACTTTTTTAATTCATCCGAATGGCATAGATGAACATTTGATTCCTTTATTAAAAATGCAGATGGTTGCAGGTGAAAATTTTACAGGCATGCCTGCCGATTCTGCTCATATTATTCTTAATGAAACAGCCGTAAGGCAAACAGGTATAAAAAATCCTGTTGGCAAAACGTTTACCTTATGGCAAAACAAGGCCACCATTGTCGGCGTGGTGAAAGATTTTAATTATACTTCTTTAAAACAGGCCGTTGAGCCAACAGTATTTTATTACACTAAATCAGGTTGGACGGTTTATGTAAAAACCACAGGGAAAGATGCGCCAAAAGCAATTGCCGCTGCACAAAAAATATGGAAAACCTATTCACCTGATTATCCCTTTACCTATTCGTTTTTGGATGAGGATTATAACAATCTGTATCAAAGCGATGAAAAAGCGGGCACATTAATAAAAGCATTTGCAGCAATCGCCATTATCATTTCCTGCCTCGGCCTGTTTGGGTTGATCACATTTACCGCACAGGTAAAAACAAAAGAAATAGGCATACGAAAAGTATTGGGAGCAGGCATTGCAAACATTGCAAACCTGCTGGCAAAAGAATTTTTATTGCTGGTGATTATTGCATTTATAATAGCTGCACCGCTGGCATATATACTGATGCACAAATGGCTCCAGGATTTTGCTTACCGCATTTCCATCAGTTGGTGGATGATTGCTGTTGCAGGAATGGCTGCTGTACTGATTGCTTTGATAACCGTCAGCTTCCAGGCGATAAAGGCAGCGGTGGCCAACCCGGTAAAAAGTTTGAGAACGGAATGAACGGTCAACGGTCAGCAGTTAACAGTCAACAGTCGTTCAGTAAAGTTCAAAAGTTCACGGGTTCGCAGGTTCACGAGTTATTGCTTTTTTAATGAAACCGAGCATGATAATTTTTCTCACACAGGGGAATGTGCATAGCGAGGTTTCATGAGACAACTGAAAAAACAAATATGCACGAATGAAACAACAGTAAATAAATAACGTAAAGCCAAAAGCTGACAGCTCATAGCTGACAGCTCAAGGCTCACAGCTAAATAAATCAACTTCTATGTTTAAAAACTATCTCAAAACCGCATGGCGGAATTTAAAGAACAACAAGGTTTATGCTGCCATAAATATTGTTGGCCTTGCTACAGGGCTGGCTGTTTGTATGACGATAATCTTGTACGTTGAACATGAATCGGGTTATGATACTTTTCATGCAAACGCCGGCCGCATATACTGGATGCAGGGCAAGGTAAAGATGGGCAACGAGTCCATATTTATGCCCAAAATGAGCTTTGCATCCGCCCCGCTGGCCAGGCAGCATGATGCTTCTGTTGAAAGCTTTATGCGTTTGATGAGTTCATATAAGGCGCCCGTAATCCAAAGCAGTGCATCAGCCGGTAAAAAATTTGCTGAAAAAGATTTCCTGTTTGCCGACAGTAACTTTTTCAACTTCTTCTCTTTTAAATTATTGCAGGGAAATAACAAGCAGGTTTTGCAAAAACCTTTTACTGTTGTTATTTCAAGAGAGGCCGCACAGAAATATTTTGGAAAAGAAGACCCTGTTGGCAAAACCATCACCTACAATGATCAATACATTTTTACCATAACAGGCGTTGCCGCAAACACGCCTTCCAATTCAAGTATCCGCTACGATTTTGTGGCATCGGTTCAAAGCCTTGCAGGCATTGATGATTATAAAAAACTGCTGGAATCGCAACAGGTGCAGTTAGGTTCTTTTTCCACGTATTTTTTATTGCGGAATGCAACAGATGCACCCCATCTTGAAGCCACTCTGGTGCAACTTGCAAACAATGCAAATAAAGAGGACGGCAATAATGAAAGCTATATGGCAACGCCGCTCACCAGTACACATTTGCACGCCAATTATGGCGATAGCGCCAATATAAAATATCTCAGGGTTTTTCCTTTTGTTGCATTATTAATATTGTTGCTTGCATTAACCAATTATGTAAGCCTCTCCACTGCGCGTTCTGCCAGCCGTGCCAAAGAAATTGGCGTGAGAAAGGTATTGGGCGCTTCAAAAAAATCAATTGCCATGCAGTTTTTCAGCGAATCAACTGTATATGCTGTTATTTCGTTTTTGCTGGCAGCTATGCTGTGTATCAATTTCCAGCCGTTGTTTTTTAATTTCCTGCACATAAACATTGATGCCGCATTCTTTTATAATCCTTACCTGTTGCTATCGTTTGCTGCATTGTTTGTTGTAACTGTTGTATTGGCCGCTGCTTACCCTTCTATCCTGTTGTCAGCATTTAAGCCGGCCAGGGTTTTATATGGAAAATTCAGCAGGCAAAGCGGCGGCTTAACGGTCAGGAAATTTTTCACTGTTTTTCAATTTTTCATTTCCGTTGCATTGATTATTTGCGCCATTGTTATTGACAGGCAAATGTATTTTTTCAGGCATGCGGATACGGGTGTTAACAGGGAAAATATTGTAATGATACCATTTGAGCCTTCAATAGGAAAACATTTTGCTGCATTCAGGCAGGAAACAGCATCGCTTGCCGGTGTGCAGCAAACAACCGCAGCGCATTATCCCATGTATAAGGGCTATGATATTTTCTTTACAAAAGGAAAAGGCGCCAATACGGATGTTACCCTTCCTGTTTTTTCTGTTGATGAAAATTTTATTCCTATGCTTGGTTTGCAATGGAAGATAAAGCCTGATGCGCCGCTTGATTATAACAAAAACCAGGTGGTTATTAATGAAGAAACAATATCAAAACTTAATCTTGAACACAATAATCCATTGCATGAAAAAATATCTGTGGGAAGCGGAGAGTATGAAGTAGCCGGCGTTTTAAAAAATTTCAACTATCAATCATTGCATGAAAAGATCGGCGCGCTTTGCCTGTTTATTGCTTCCGATACTGCATCCGGCTGGGCGCAGGCCGGCGGCTGCCTGTTCGTAAAAGCAAAAGTGCATGTTAATATGCCGGCGCTTATTCAGCAGATAAAATCTGTTTATGAAAAATACGACCGGCAAAAGCCTTTTGAGTTTACATTTATGGACGATAATTACGAGGCCATGTACACAGCCGAAGACAGGCTCTCAAAAATTTTTGAAACGTTTACCGTACTTACAATCTGTATTGCCTGCCTTGGTTTGTTTGGGCTTATAACATTTATGGCAGAACAGCGCACCAAAGAGATCGGGATAAGAAAAGTATTGGGCGCCAGCGTGCAAAGCATTGTACAAATGCTAAGCAAAGATTTTATAAAGCTTATATTAATAGCGTTTATTGTGGCTGTGCCGGTTGCCTGGTGGGCAATGCATAGCTGGCTTGAAGATTTTGCTTATCGCATATCTGTTGAGTGGTGGATGATTGCTGCGGCAGGCGGCGGGGTATTGCTGATAGCGTTGTTAACGATCAGCTTCCAGGCGATAAAGGCAGCCATGGCGAACCCGGTAAAGAGTTTGAGAACGGAATGAGCGGTCAACGGTCAGCAGTCAACGGTCAGCAGTTAACAGTTAACAGTCAACAGTCGTTCAGTTAAAGTTCAAAAGTTCACGGGTTCACAGGTTCACGGGTTACTGCTTCTTTAATGAAACCGAGCATGATAATTTTTCTCACACAACCTGTCCCGAACCAGCTTCGGGAGGGGAATGTGCATAGCGAGGTTCCATGAGACATCTGAAAAAACAAATATGCACGAATGAAACAACAGTAAATTAAATAACGTAAAGCCAAAAGCTCATGGCTCATAGCTGACAGCTCAAGGCTCATGGCTCACAGCTAAATAAATCAACTTCTATGTTTAAAAACTATTTCTTACTTGCCTTACGCAGTTTTAAAAAAGAAAGGGTAAATGCATTAATAAGTCTTTCAGGTTTAATCATTGGGTTAGCCTCAATTATGCTTGTAGCAGGTTATGTGCATTACGAAACTTCATTTGATAAAAGCTATTCCAATGCCGGCCGCATTTACCGCATAATAAGCACTTATACTAAAAATGACGAAGGGCCTTCGGAGGATGTGCCGGTTGCCTTCGCACCCACGCTGGTTAGAGAAGTTCCCGGAATGACGAAGCAAACCCGTATCATTACTTACATTACTCAGGCGTTGATTAAAAATCAATACGCTGATTTTATGCAAAGTAATGTAGATAGCAGCTTCTTTTCCATTTTCAATTTCCGCTTTATCCACGGCAATCCGAATACTTCGTTGAACAACGATGATAACATAGTGCTTACCGCATCTGTTGCCAGCAGGTTTTTTAATACAACGGATGTAGTGGGCAAACCTTTTATTACAAGAGATAAAACTTTCATTATTACAGGCGTGGTGCAGGATATGCCGCAAAACAGTTTTCTGCAGACAGAAGCTTTTTGTTTTTCCCCTTTATCCAAAAGCATTTCAGTGCTTGATGTATCCGGGCAGTTTTTTGTTGGCAATGCCTTTCTGCTGCTAAACCAAAACATCTCTCTTGCTGATGCGGAAAACAAAATAAAACAGTTTTGCCACAGGTATAAAATGGACGATTACAAAATGGAACTGCAGCCCGTATCGAAGATTCACCTGTATTCGTCAGATATTAAAGGGCAGCCTTCCTACTATAATCTTGGTGATTTGAAATATGTGTATATCTATATCTGTGTAGCCCTGCTGATATTGGCCATAGGTTGCATCAATTTTATAAACCTTTCCATTGCCCGCAGCATGGAACGTACGAGGGAAGTAGGCGTACGCAAAGTATTAGGTGCACGGCGCAAACAACTAATAACACAGTTTGTGGGCGAGGCCGCTGTATATTTCATTATAGCATTTTTTATAGCGCTGGCGCTTGCTGCAACAACCTGGGCGGTATTTACGCAGTTAAGTAATATTAATGCCGGCACCTCATTTTTATTCAATACCGATACGTTGCTGCCCATTGCAGGCGTATGTGTTGTATTCTGCCTGGTATCTGCTTTTTACCCGGCGTTGTTTCTTTCAGGCCTGCAGCCGGTAAATACGTTAAAGGGAGATTACCAGGATGTAAAACTGAATTTCAGTTTAAGAAAAGTATTAATTGTAGTCCAGTTCAGCATTTCCATTATATTGATTGTAGCTACAACCGTAGTGCATTCACAGTTAACCTACCTGAACAACAGACCGCTTGGTTTCAATAAAGATAACCTGGTTTCTTTTAAAATTCCTTTTCTGAAAGAAATGCCGGTAGCTTTTAAAAACGAGTTGCTGCAAAACCCCAATATCAATAATATATCTTTCTCATCCCTGGATATTGGAAAAAGCTTCTCCATGACTTTTAGCATGAAGGATCCCAAAGAAGGATCTGACTCCTCAAAGCTTTTACATGGGGCTATTATAGATGGCGATATGGATTTTGCAAAAACATTTCAGATACCTGTAATTGCCGGAAGGGATTTTTCAACAGGCTTCCCTTCGGATATGGCAAACTATGACAGCATTGCCGGATGGACAGGCGCCACTCCAAGCCGTCCTTTGCTTGTTTCCGAATCATTGGTTAAGCAATTAGGCATTAAAGACCCGATCGGGAAAATTATTGATAAAGATTTTTTTCTCAAAGGAACTATTATTGGCGTGTTTAAAAGTTTCAGCGCCATGTCGCTAAAAGATACAACGCCGATGATTGCCATACGCTGCAAGGCAAACGGGGCACACCTCCCCAATGCTTATGCACGTATAAATGCGTCCAATACAAAATCAACTATAGAAAGTATCGGTAAATTATATAAACAATTTTTTCCGCAGGAGAAATTTGATTTCAGGTTTATTGATGAGCAGATGGCGCATTTGTACGATTCGGAGATAAGGCTCACCAGACTCAGCGACACATTTGCAGGTATAGCCATCGTATTATCGTGCATGGGATTGTTCAGCCTTATTTCGTTGATGGTGCGTAAGCGCACAAAGGAAATAGGCATACGCAAGGTAATGGGCGCTTCTGTAAAAAGCATTGTAATGCTGATAAGTAAAGATTTTTTATGGCTGATTGTTATTTCATTGATTATAGCCACGCCATTAGCCTATATCGCTATGAATAAATGGCTGCAGGGTTACGCAAACCGGACAGGCTTATACTGGTGGATGTTTCTTATAGCAGGTTTGGCCGCATTTGTTATAGCAGCCATAAGCATCAGTTTTAAATCAATTACTGCTGCAAGGGCAAATCCGGTGAAGAGTTTGAGAACGGAATGAACGGTCAACGGTCAGCAGTTAACAGTCAACAGTCGTTCAGTTAAAGTTCAAAGGTTCACGAGTTCACTTGTTCACGGGTTGTTGCTTCTTTAATGAAACCGAGCATGATAATTTTTCTCACACAGGGGAATGTGCATAGCGAGGTTCTCCCGAAGCAAGTTCGGGACAGGCATGAGACATCTGAAAAAACAAATATGCACGAATGAAACAACATTAAATAAATAACGCAAAGTCAGAAGCTCACGGCTCACAGCTGACAGCTTGCAGCTAAAAACATACATCATAAATCAGCTTCCATGTTTAAAAATTATTTCAAAATTGCATGGCGCAACATTTTGCGCAACAAAACTTACTCTGTTATCAACATTGTTGGTCTGGCAATAGGGCTTGCCTGTTTTTTAATGATTACATTGTATGTGCTGGATGAATTAAGCTACGACCGCTTTAATAAAAACGCCGACCGTATTTACCGTATCAATGCCGACATACGTTTTGGCGGCGCAGAATTTCATGCAGCAGTAACATCTGACATGATTGGGCAGGTATTGAAAAAAGATTATCCGCAGGTGGAGCAATATACACGCATTTATAACGGCAACGGTGCTAAACTGATTAAGAAAGGTAACAGCTATATTAAAGAACAAAACGTTGCGCATGTTGATTCCTCTTTTTTTGATGTGTTTACTTTTCCTGCTATTACAGGCAATACACATACTGCATTGAATGATCCCAATACAGTTGTTATTACCGGATCAACTGCAAAAAAATATTTCAACACAACAAATGCTGTTGGCAAAACCATTTCAGTATCCAACAACAATAAGGACGATGTATATAAAATAACTGCGGTGATAAAAGATATGCCAAAGAACAGCCATTTTAATTATGATTTTCTTTTCTCCATAAAGAATAGCGGCTATCAGTGGGGGCAATATGCAAGCCATAATTTTCATACGTACTTATTGCTGGCCAAAGGAACAGATTATAAAGCCTTTAAAAAAAAGTTTGATGATTATGTTACCAGCTATGTGTTTCCTTATCTTCAGCAGTCAATTAAATTAAACAGCATAGATGATTTTAAGAAAAGCGGCAATAAATTAGAATATTCGCTCATTCCCCTTACAAAAATTCACCTGTATTCAGATTATCAATATGAGTTAGCGCCGGGTGGTAATATCCAGTATGTATATATTTTCAGTGCAGTAGCATTGTTTATTTTATTGATTGCCTGCATCAACTTTATGAACCTTACCACGGCACGTTCAGCGAACCGTGCAAAAGAAGTAGGCATTCGGAAAGTACTGGGCACGGGCAAAAAAGAACTTATTTTACAATTCCTCAGCGAATCAATATTAATGGTTTGCATATCGTTGTTAATTGCTGTTGCTATTGTGTGGCTTGCATTGCCGCTGTTTAATGGCGTTGCCAACAAAACCATTTTCATCAGCAATCTTTTTTCGCCTGCCATTTTATTATCACTCGTTTTATTGCCAATAATTGTAGGTTTTATTGCAGGCAGCTACCCCGCATTTTTCTTATCAGCATTTAAGCCTGTTGAAGTGCTGAAAGGCAAATTAAAAATAGGCAGCAAAAGCGGAGGTTTAAGAAGCGTGCTCGTGGTGTTCCAGTTTGCAACATCCATCTTTTTAATCATCGGTACTATTATTATTTATAAACAACTTCATTTTATTCAAACAAAAGATATTGGCTTTAATAAAGACCAGGTACTTATTGTTAATGATGCCTACAGCCTGGGCGATAATACAAAAGTTTTTAAAGATGAAATTTTAAAACTCAGCGGCGTGCAATCTGCAACAATAAGTTCTTATTTGCCAGTAAGTAACTCCAGCCGTAATGACAACTCCTGGTTTTCTACGCCAATAACAGATATAAACAATGGTATTCAAATGCAGGATTGGACAGTTGATGAAGATTATGTGCCAACGATGGGCATGCAAATTATCCAGGGGCGAAATTTTTTAAAAGATTTTCCGGGCGATTCTTCGGCAATCATTATTAATGAAACAACGGCAAAATTACTGAACAGAAAAGACTTGCTTAACTCAAAAATTTACAATCTTGAAGGCAGCGACGGCCATCCTGTTGCATACACTATTATCGGCGTGGTAAAGAATTTCAATTTTGAATCGCTTCATCAAAATGTTGGGCAATTATGTTTACAGCTTAGCAAATATGGCGGCGGCTTTGTTGCGTTTAAAGTAAATGCAGCCAATATCCGCAACATTGTAAGCGCAACAGAAAATAAATGGAAAACACTTGCACCATCCATGCCTTTCAGCTATCGTTTTTTAGATGAATCGTTTAATGAAATGTATGATGCAGAGCAGCGTGTGGGTAAAATTGCATTGATATTTTCCGTGCTTGCCATTGCCATTGCATGTTTGGGTTTATTCGGTCTTGCCACATTTATTGCAGCGCAAAGAACAAAAGAAATCGGCATAAGAAAAGTTTTAGGCGCAAGCGTAAGCGGCATTGTACAAATGCTTTCAAAAGATTTTGTAAAGCTTGTCGCCATTGCATTCATCATCGCAGTTCCGCTGAGCTGGTATTTAATGCACAAATGGCTGCGGGATTTTGCTTATCGTATTAACATTAGCTGGTGGATGTTTGCAGTAGCAGGTTTTGTTGCATTGATGATTGCAGTAACAACGGTAAGCTTCCAGGCAATAAAAGCGGCGCTGGCCAACCCAGTGAAGAGTTTGCGAACGGAGTAGGGCGGCCTATCCCAAACCTCCCGATTTTTTCGGGAGGCTTATAAGCCGCTGAATATATAAACAACATTAAAAAATCACGCTCTCCTAAATCCTCTCCTTTGGAGAGGATTTAGGAGAGGCCGGCTGGTACTGTTCGCACATAACATTCCTAATGTCCGGTATCGAACAGTTTTCTTTTGCAGTATTTTCCAAGTGGTTGATTTTTAGCTTATTTTTCGTTGGCATACCAGTTGAAAAAATCAACATCAGAAATACATCTTATGCTAAAAAACTATTTTAAAACTGCCTGGAGAAATCTTAAACGTAATAAAACGTATTCCTTCATCAACATTGCAGGTATTGCCATTGGCCTTGCCGCATTCTGGCTTATTGCTTTATATGTGGGCGATGAGTTGAGTTACGATCGTTCATTTGCCAATGCCGGCAGCATATACCGCATTGCGCAACATGCTAACTGGAAAGGTGGCAGCATAAACCTTGCCTTAAACCCGCCACCGCTTGGGCCGGCACTGGCAGAAAAATTTCCTGAAGTGGAGCAGAGTGTGCGCATTGATGCAGAAGGCGGCGGTGTTATAAAATTCAATAGCAACAGTTTTAAACAAAACGATATTTTCTTTGCTGACAAGAACTTCTTCAGCACGTTTGATTATACGTTTGCTGAAGGCAATGCAGCGGCTGCTTTGTTGCAGCCCGGCACAATTGTTATTACAGAAAGCCTTGCGAAAAAGATTTTTGGAAATACTTCCGGCGCACTAAATCAAACTATCTATTTTGGTGACAGCGAGCCTGTAAAAATTACCGGTGTTATAAAAGATGTGCCGCAAAATTCGCATTTGCAATTCAGCGGCATCCGTTCCATGTATGTTGTTCCAAACGATCAGAATACCTGGCAAAACCTTTATTTATACAATTATATTCTTTTAAAGAAAGGCGCTGATGTAAACGCTTTCGAAAAAAAGCTGAATGCTTTTGGTATGCAAACCATTGCCAAAGAAATGGGTATTAAAGATTATCACATGGAGCTGCAGCCGCTCACTTCTATTCACCTGCATTCAAACCTGCAATATGAATTAAGCACCAACAGCAGCATCAGCCGTGTGTATATTTTTATTGCCATTGGCATATTGATATTGCTGATTGCATTGATCAATTACATGAACCTTTCAACGGCACGTACCGCCGTAAGGGTTAAAGAAATTGGTATAAGAAAAGTGGTCGGCTCAAGCCGCAGTAACCTCGCAGGATTGTTTATTGCAGAAGCATTGCTGGTAACATTCATTGCTGCTTTAATTGCCGTATTGGTGGTAGAAGCCGGCATGCCTTTCTTTAATGAAGTATCCGGCAAGCACCTGGATACCTGGCGTTTTGGAACATGGTACACTGCTGGTTTTGTTGTGCTGTTTGCAGCAGCAGCGGGTTTTGCAAGCGGCAGTTACCCCGCCATATTTCTTTCCCGCTTTAAAATGATACCCTCTTTAAAAGGCCAGTTGGGCAATATGCAAACAAGCGCCTTATTGCGCAAATCGCTGGTGGTATTCCAGTTTATAATTGCCGTATTTCTCATCAGCGGTTCATTTATTATTTACAGGCAATTGCAATATGTAAATAATAAAGACCTTGGCTTTAATAAAGCGCAGGTGCTTACTTTTCATATTGATGATATGAAAGTGCGCAACGAAATTCCTGCATTAAAAACCGCGTTGCTGCAAAATCCTGTTATTGAAAGTGCAGGCGTAGCCGGCAACGCAATCGGCGATAATTATTTAGGCGGCCACGATTTTGCTTTTGAGAAGAATGGCGTTATGCAGCCTTCATCAACCATGGCAAAACAATTATTGATTGATGAAGATTTTTTAAAAACAATGAATATTCAATTACTGCAGGGCAGAAATTTTTCGAAAGATATGCAAACCGACCAGTACGGCGCCATGCTTATTAATGAAACATTGATGAAGCAACTGGGTTATACAAACGCTGTAGGAAAGAAGTCAGAATATCGTGTAAACCAGTCTATGGATATAAGCCGCCGCACAATTGTTGGTGTGGTAAAAGATTTTCATTTTTCATCGCTGCAACATAAAATAGAACCGATGGTATTGCTAATGCCGCCGGCTGCGGGTGAACAGGATAACCTGTATGTGAGGATTGCGAAAGGCAAGATTGCTGAAGGGCTTGCCTGTCTCAAAAAAACATATTCAAAATTCGATAGTCAGCATACAGCCGATTTTACTTTTTTGGATGAGGCATTCGCCAAACAATATGCTGCCGAACAAAAGCAGGAGCAGCTTTCATTTGTGTTTACGATGCTCGCTTTTATAATAGCCTGCCTTGGTTTAAGCGGCCTTGTAATGTTCACCGTATCGCAGCGTGTTAAGGAAATTGGTATAAGAAAAGTGCTGGGCGCTTCAGTTGGTTCGGTTACGGTTATGCTTGGAAAGAATTTTATGCAACTGGTTTTAATTGCAACCATCATTGCCTTACCAATTGCATGGTTTGCCATGCATAAATGGCTGCAGGATTTTGCCTACAGGATAGATATGCATTGGTGGATGTTTTTAATACCGGGCCTGATTGCTGTTTCAATTGCCTTGATAACGGTTTGCGCACAGGCAATAAAAGCGGCGCTGGCCAACCCGGTGAAGAGTTTGCGAACGGAATGATGACGTGAAGCGTGAATCGTCAAACGTGAAAGCTCGAAGCTCATGGCCCACAGTTTGCAGCTTGTAGCGTTCAAAGGTTCACGAGTTCACTTGTTCACGGGTTGTTGCTTCTTTAATGAAACCGAGCATGATAATTTTTCTCACACAGCCTGTCCCGAACCAGTTTCGGGAGGGGAATGTGCATAGCGAGGTTCTCCCGAAGCAAGTTCGGGACAGGCATGAGGCCATTAAAAAACAAATATGCACGAATGAAACAACAGTAAATAAATAACGTAAAGTCAGAAGCTCACGGCTCAAAGCTCGCAGCTCATAGCTTGAAACTTGCAGCTAAACAACCCCTGAACTTGTACACTTTATCAAAACCCGTTCACCGCCGTACAAAAAACTGTCCGATATCGGACAGTTTTTTGCATTAGCCAATCCTAAATAGTTAAAAAACAACCTTTTAAACGCCTGGCATTTTCGTTGTAAAATTTTGGAGACAGTTATTGCTATGCATGATAGCGACAAACAATTATTCCTGTAACAAAACTTTTTTCCCATGTTTAAAACCTATTTGAAAACAGCGTGGCGCAATGTGATGAAGAGCAAAATGTTTTCGCTCATTAACATCGTTGGCTTATCTGTAGGCCTTACCTGCTGCATACTGATAACGCTGTATATTCTGAATGAAACAAGTTATGATGCCCATCATAAAAATGCAGGCAATATTTACCAGGTTGGCAGCGAATTTACAGGCCTTGGCAACTTTAAGAAACTGCCCAATACGCCGGCTGCGCTGGGTGAAACCATGCAACATGTTTTTCCCGAAATAGAGCAAACAACAAGAATAGCGCGCCTGTATAGCGAAGACAAAACCCTGCTGCAATACAATGAAGGGAATGGCGCTGTGAAATCCTTTTATGAAACGAAAGGCTTTCTTGCCGATTCAACCTTCTTCCGCATGTTCTCCTACAATTTTGCTGAAGGCGATCCGCAATCGGCATTAAACAATCCCAATACGGTTGTGCTGTCTGATGATGTGGCAAAAAAGATATTCGGCAGCCAGCCGGCATTGCATAAAGTAATTCATATAAGCAGCAGCACAAACGGCGACCATGATTTTTTGGTTACCGGTGTTTTCAGGCCCGTTAATAAACCTTCGCATATTGACGGCAGGTTTTTTATGAGCATGATGGGCGGCAATATGGAACAGGCCATCAACAGGCAGGGCGCTAATCTTGCCACAAACAATTACTTTTTTACTTACCTGCAATTAAAACCAGGCGCTAACGTTGCAAACCTGGTGGCTAAGTTTCCTGCGTTTATAGATAAATATGCGGGGAAAGATTTAAAAGCCGTTGGTTTTTCAAAGAAGCAATTCTTAGTGCCGCTCAGGCAAATTCATCTTACTGAAGATGTAAAAAATAATGTTACCCCCGGGGGCAGCGTAACCTATTTATATATTCTTGGCTCTATAGCTTTATTCATTTTATTGATTGCCTGCATTAATTTTATGAACCTTGCTACTGCTCAATCCGCAAAACGGTCAGCAGAAGTGGGTATAAGAAAAGTATTGGGCGCAGAAAAGAAATGGCTGGTAATGCAGTTCCTGGGCGAAGCGGTTTTAATGAGCTTATTTGCATTATTGCTGGCTTTTGCATTTGCCCGGCTGCTATTGCCTTTATTCAACGTTGTTTCCGGCAAGCAGCTTACACTGTCATTTACAGAAAACATTGGCCTTATTGCTGTATTTGCTGCACTGGCGGTAATTACGGGGTTAATAGCCGGCAGCTATCCTGCATTTTATCTTTCTTCCTTCAATCCCGCAAAGGTTTTAAAAGGCAAATTCTCCAATTCGCTTTCTGCCATAACACTGCGCAGGGCGCTGGTGGTTTTTCAGTTTATTATTTCGGTTGTATTGATCATTGCATCGGTTGTGATTAATGCTCAGATGAAATTCCTGCGCTCCGCCGATCTCGGGTTTGAGCAAAACCGGCAAATTGTAATCCCGTTGCGCAGCGGCCATGCCAAGGAAATGTATGGTGCGCTGAAAGATGCATTATTAAGCCGGTCATATATAAGCAATGTAGGCGCATCGTTGTATTATCCCGGCATATCAAACGCGGCTGATAATATTTTTTTTAAAGATGGCGAAAGTATGCAGCAGGGCAAGGATGTAAAGATGAATTATATTGATACGCGCTTTTTGCAAACGCTCGGTATTAAGCCGCTTGCCGGCAGGCTGTTCTCAGACGATTATTATGCGCAGGATACCACAATTGCCGCCGTGGTATTGAATGAAAGCGCCATAAAGGCTTTAGGCTTTGCCAATGCACAGCAGGCCATTAACCAAAAGCTGCACTTTACATTTGACGACTCCATGTATAATTTCAATATTGCCGGCGTAGTGAAAGATTTTCACTACGAAGACCTGCACCTGCCCATTGGCCCTTTTGGTTTTATGCTCAACGTACCGCCGCAGTTTAATTATGCCATTGTGCATATTAAACCGGGCGATATGGCGGCGGCTTTGCAGGCTGTTCAGAACACCTGGCATACGCTTAATGCAACTGAACCTTTTGATTACAGTTTTCTGGATAAGGATTTCCAGGAAAATTATGATGCGGAAAATAAACTGTCGGCCATTGTGGGCGACTTTACCATTCTCGCTATTCTTATTTCATGCCTGGGCTTATTTGGCCTGGCCACCTTTAGCGCAGAACAGCGCATTAAGGAAATCGGGGTGCGCAAAGTATTAGGCGCCAGCGTTACAAGCATTGTTGCATTATTATCGAAAGATTTTCTGAAGCTGGTGGGCATAGCCGTAATTATTGCTTCGCCATTGGCCTGGCTCATTATGAGCAAGTGGCTGCAAAGTTTTACTTACCGCACACACATAAGCTGGATGGTTTTTTTAATAACCACATTGGCTGCGTTGCTGATGGCATTATTAACGATCAGTTTCCAGGCTATAAGAGCGGCGGTTGCCAACCCGGTGAAAAGCTTAAGAACGGAATGAAGAAAAGCTATTAGCCATTGGCTGTTGGCTAATAGCTAAAGGCTAACAGCCAACAGCTACTCATAACATACAACTTAAAACTTGCAGCCATGTTTAATAATTATTTCCCTGCACAACACTTCCTGAAAACCGCATGGCGGAATATGATACGCAGCAAAGCGTTTTCTATTATTAATATTTCAGGATTAGCGTTGGGGCTGGCCTGCAGCCTGCTGATATTTCTTTGGATAAATGATGAAAGAAATGTTGATACATTCAATACCGGCAAAAATATCTACGCCGTTTATGAACGTATTTATTCAGAAGGGAAAGTTGAGGCAGGGCCATGGACGCCGGGATTACTGGCAACAGAATTAAAACGAAATATCCCTGAAATAAAATATGCCAGCGCTTTCTGGAATACGGATGCTGAAAATGATGAAAATGTGTTTCGCGTGGGTGATAAAAGCATAAGCGTAAAAGGCTGCCATGCCGATAGCGATTTCTTTAAAATGTTCAGCTATCCTTTGCTGGAAGGCACGGCGGCATCGGCATTATCAGGCCCCGATGCCATTGCCATTTCAAAAACAATGGCAGATAATTTTTTTGGCAGCCCCGCTGCAGCAATCGGAAAAACCATCCGGTATAATAACTGGGGAACGGAAGATTTTAAAATTACTGCGGTGTTTGATGTGCCTGCCAATGCTTCGCAAAAATTCGATTTTACATTGAACTGGGATCACCAGCTAAGAACAGTAGGGTGGCTGAAGGACTGGATTTACCGCAGCCCGGAAACATTTGTTCAATTGCAGCCAAATGCAGACCCTGCAAAAGTAGCAGCCAAAATAAAAAATTTTATTACGCCTTATTTAAACGCAGCCACGGCAGGTGGCATTCATACCGAGCTCGGCTTACAGCCTTTTGATGAAATGTATCTTAATTCCAGTTTCAAAAATGGTGTACCTGCCGGCGGCAGAATTGAATATGTACAATTATTCAGCATCATAGCTGTTTTTATTTTACTGATTGCCTGCATCAACTTCATGAACCTGGCCACCGCGCGTTCTGTAAAACGGGCAAAAGAAGTAGGCATCCGTAAAACAGTTGGTGCATTAAGATGGAAACTTATTATGCAGTTTATCGGCGAAGCCATGCTGCTCACTTTCTTCGCTATAATCGCTGCATTAATTTTAGTAAATATTGCGTTGCCATTTTTCAATACACTCACCGGTAAACAAATTATATTTCCTTTCGCATCCCTTTCTTTCTGGCTTATTATACTTGCACTGCTTGTAATTACAGGCATTGTGGCAGGCAGCTATCCCGCATTGTTTTTATCATCGCTCAATCCGGTTAAAGTATTAAAAGGCTCATTAAAATTCAGCCCCAATGCATTACTGTTCCGCAAAGGGTTGGTAGTATTCCAGTTTGTACTTTCCATTGTAATGATAACAGGCGCCATCATTATCTCCCAACAAATACAGTATGTGCAAACCGCTAACCTTGGCTATAATAAGGCGAACCTTGTTTACATTCCTTTCCAGGGCGATTTGGGAAGCAGGTTTGAATTGTTCCGGCAACAGCTTTCAACTTTGCCGGGCATACAAGGCGTTACCATGAATACAGAACCGCCTTCAAACATTGCCGCTCACGTGTATAACCTTGAATGGGAAGGTAAAAATCCAAATGATAAAGTAGTAGCAATTCACAACGGTATTGGATATGATTATTTGAAGATGATGAATATTCCCGTAATACAAGGGCGGGGCTTCAGCAGGGATTTTCCAAACGATACAGCCAAGCATACTTTTCTTATCAATGAAACATTACTGAAATTAACCGGGCTTAAAAATCCTGTTGGCAAAAGGCTTCATTTTTTTGACTATACAGGCACTATAGCAGGCGTAGTAAAAGATTTTCATTTAACCTCTTTACACGATCCCATTCAACCGCTGGTGCTGTATTGGGGAGAACATGAGGGTTGGGGAAGTGTGCTTGTAAAAACACAGGCCGGCAAAACACAGCAAGCCATTGCCGGCATGGAAAAAGTATTCAGGCAAATGGAACCAGGATTTCCTTTCCGCTATCATTTTGTTGATGAGGATTACCAAAAATTATATACAAGTGAAATAACGGTAAGCAAGCTGGCCAACTGCTTTTCGTTATTTGCTGTTTTCATTTCCTGTCTCGGTTTGCTTGGCCTTACCATGTTCACTGCCGAACAACGCAGAAAAGAAATTGGGGTACGAAAAGTTATTGGTGCAAGCATAAGTGATATTGTAACGATGCTGTCTAAAGACATTATAAAGCTGGTTGTTATTTCAGCCATTATTGCCACGCCTGTTGCATGGTGGGCCATGAACAACTGGCTGCAGAATTTTGCTTACCGGATAAACATTAGCTGGTGGATATTTTGTATAGCAGGAATGCTGGCATTATTAATTGCACTGGCAACGATAAGCTGGCAGGCAATAAAAGCGGCAACGGCCAACCCGGTAAAGAGTTTGAGAACGGAATGAAAATAAGCTGTTAGCCATTGGCTGTTGGCTAATAGCTAAGCTAAAACTAACAGCTCACTTATAACGTAAAACGTACAACTTAAAACTTGTAACCATGTTCAAAAACTATCTCAAAACCGCAATCAGGAATTTTTGGAAAAATAAAGCCACAACAGCCATCAATATGCTCGGCTTATCAGTAGGCATCAGTGCCTCTGTGGTTATTTTTTTGATAGTGCAGTACGATTACAGCTTTGATAAATGGGAACCAAACAGTCAAAACACATACAGAATGGTTACCAAAATGGGCGGCTTCGGCACAACCGGCGGCGTTTCGCTTATTGCGCCGAAGGCAATTAAAGAAAAAATACCGGGCATAGAAACTATGGCGCATTTTATCAGGTCTCCCTTTGATAACTTTACTGCATCTATTCCGCAGGCAGGCGAACCTGTTCCAAAAACTTTCAAAGATGTTAAAGACATGGTTTTTGCCGATGAAAATTATTTTAAAATATTCCCGCATCAATGGCTGGCGGGTAATGTGCAGTCATTATCGCAACTGAACAATGTGGTGCTTTCCCTTTCTGTTGCCAAAGAATATTTTCCCGGTCTGCCGGCCGATAAAATTATCGGTAAGGAAATTGTATTCAACGACAGCATTAATACGATTGTGTCGGGCATTGTAGCGGATGTAAAAGCCAATACAGATTTTGACAATAAAATTTTTATTTCCCTTCCAACATTCATGAACACAAGCCTGAAAAAAACATTGGAAGAAGGCTGGACAGCGCTTGCATATCAGTCCCAATGCTTTTTTGTTTTACATCAGGGAACGGATGCCGCTAATGTGAATGCCCAGATTAAAAGACTGTATGTGGATAACGAAAAAGGAATGGAGCCTTCTCAAATGTTTATTGGTAGCATTCAGGCATTGAAGGATATTCATTTCGACACAAATATAGATGGCACAGTGGAGAAATCTACGCTGAGAAATTTAAGTATGCTTGCCCTGTTTTTATTATTGCTGGGCATTATTAATTTTATTAACCTTTCTACAGCGCAATCAACGCTTCGTGCAAAAGAAATTGGCGTACGCAAAACATTTGGCAGCAGCAAAAAGCAAATCATTTATCAGTTCTTGGCCGAAACATTTTTAATTACAGTTTGTGCAACATTACTGGCTATTATGCTGTCGCCGTTTTTGCTTTATATATTCAGAGACTTTATGCCTGAAGGGCTGGATGTAAACCAATTATCCCAGCCTGTTATCATTATTTTTCTGGTTGCCATAATTATCGTTGTTACGCTGCTTGCCGGATTATATCCTGCATTTGTTCTAACAAAATTTAGCCCTGCGTTGGTGTTAAAAAGCCAGATTATCAGCAGCGGAAAATCACGCAGCGCATGGGTGCGGCAGACATTAACCGTTTTTCAGTTTGTAATTGCGCAGGTATTTTTAATTGTTGTTATTATAGTAGGCAGGCAAATTCATTTTGAGTTGAATAAAAATATCGGCATGAGAAAGGATGGGATTGTTTCATTTCAGTTGCCGGATGTTTCTCATAATGTTGGATTGTACAACTTAAATCAGAAAAACGAGAAATATGTTTTGCTAAATGAGCTGAAAAAGATACCGCAACTGCAAAATATATCTTTATCAACTGCAACACCTGTAATGCTTGGGTGGGCAGCCCGGACGCTTGAATGGAATTATAAAGGCAGGAAAACAGCATTTAATAATGTTCATACACGGACCGTTGACAGCAATTATATTAAATTGTTCCATCTTCAATTGCTTGCAGGCAATAACCTGAGCGTTAATACGAACAGTAAAATAACCGATGTATTAATCAATGAAACGCTGCTTCACCAAATGGGCTTAATCAATCCGCAGGAAGTGATAGGCAAATATGTGTACATTGGCGATACCGGCCGGATTACCGGAGTAGTTAAAGACTTTACGACCATGTCTTTGCACAACCCGATTAAGCCGACGATTATTGTTGCAGATAATTCAAATATTGCAAGTTTGATTTCCATAGGTCTTCCCAATGACCCGTCAGCATGGAAAACTGTTTTAGATAGAATAGAAAAGGCATATAAATCGGTTTATTCCGTTGATGATTTAAATTATACTTTTTTGGATGATACTGTTAAGCGTTTATATAAAAATGACATGCGCCTTTCAGCCTTATTAAAATGGGCAACAGGCCTGGCCATTTTTATCAGTTGTTTGGGGCTGCTGGGTTTGGTAAGCTTTATGGCAAATCAAAAAACCAAAGAAATTGGTATAAGAAAAGTGTTAGGTGCAAGTGTTGTGCAAATTATCGCATTGCTTTCAAAAAGCATGATAAGATTGGTTGGACTTGCATCAGTCATTGCCTTTCCTGTTGCATGGTATTTTTCCCACGAATGGCTGCAGGACTTTGCGTTCAGAACAAAGCTTAGCTGGTGGATATTTTTAACGAGCGGAATAGGTATGTTACTGATTGGGTTAATTGTACTTTGTTTAAGAACAATAAAAGCCGCTATGACAAATCCCGCGAAAAGTTTGCGAACGGAATGATATACGTGAATCGTCAATCGTGAAACGTGAATAAAAAAAATCGGTTAATCAGTTAAATCATATAAATCGTGGTCAATGTTTAAAAATTACTTCCCTGCACAACACTTCGTGAAAACAGCGTGGCGGAATTTGATAAAGAACAGGATGTATTCTTTAATCAATATACTTGGCCTAACCATAGGTCTATGCGCCTGCATGATTGTAGCTACTGTTGTAATTGACGATTTGAGCTACGACAGGCAATGGAGCCGGGGCAATGATCTGTACAGGATCATAACCATTGATAAAATGGGCGAAGGTTTGTACGATCGTTTTGCTTCAACTTTCCCCGGCCTGTCGGACAAACTAAGAACAGACTTTCCTGAAGCAGAGGCCGTTGCCCAACTATATAATGATGAGGACAGGTTTAAGCTTAATAATGACGACCCGAACGGCGCAAATATTTCTATCCTGTATGCCGATACCTCGATATGGCAAATGCTTGATATAAAAGTGCTCGCCGGTAATCCCCGCAATTATGTGGCCGGCACGGGTAATATTGTTATCACGGAAGGTTTCAGAAAGACATATTTCCCAAAAGAAAACCCTGTGGGAAAAATCATTTACAATGTTCCTGCTTTTGCTGCAAAGCCAAAACCGTATTTAATTACAGGCGTTATTAAAGACATTCCCTCCAACAGTATATTCCGCTCGCAGGCCATTGTGCTGAATGAATCTTATGCAGGATTTACTTCCAATAATTTTATTTTGGTAAAACCGGGTACCGATATTGAAAAGTTTACTGCGAAGGTAAATAAGTGGTATGCGGGTTCTGTTACAGCAAAAACAGGCCGTCAATTCGGATTTCAGCCCGTGAAAGAGGTGTACCTGCATTCAGATTTTGCACAAAACCAGAAAGTAAAAGGCAACATTAAAAACATCTATATTTTTTCGGGCGTGGCCTTGTTGCTGCTGGTTATTGCCTGTATAAATTTTGTAAATCTCAGTACTGCAAGAGCTATTCAAAGATTACGTGAAACAGGTGTGCGAAAGATTTTAGGCGCCGCACGCAGGCAGCTTATTTTCCAGTTTCTCACAGAGTCGCTGTTGTTTTTCTTTATAGCAGCCATACTGGCAACACTCATTTACAGTGTATCGCTTCCTTTGGTTGAAAAATATCTTGAACATAGTTTATCGCAAACATTTATTTCCAGGTATTATTTGCAGGCAGCAGGGTATGCTGCAGTGCTTGCTATAAGCCTCCTCACCGGTTTTTATCCCGCCTGGATCATGTCTGGCTTTAAGCCCGCTGCTGCATTAAGAGGCAACCTGTTTTCAGGCGGTACAGGCAGCCGGGACATTGTAAGAAAGAGTTTGGTGGTGGTGCAATTCTCTATTTCCATAATTGTCTTAACAGACCTGATAATAGTGCAGCAACAGGTTGTTTTCATGAAACAAAAAGACATTGGGTTTAACAAAAACAATTTATTGAATATTGGTTCTGTATCATGGGATAATAAAGGGCAGGCTTTCAAAAATGAGTTGCTCAGGCAGCCGGGAGTGGAATGTGCAAGCATTACTCCATGGGCGCCCACAAGTGCCGGTTACATGATAAGGGATATTGATGACCCTAATCATGCAGGCAATAAATTAACGGTATGGTTCATTGAAGGGGATGTTGATCTCGTAAAAACACTCGGTCTTCATTTAACAGAAGGAAGATTGCTGGATGCATCTTTTGCAAACGATGAGATGAACCAGGACTCATTAACAAGACTGGATTCGGCAAAGTTCATAGCGGAGGCCGGCGCACAATCTTCTGTCATTACTTCTTATACCGCAAGGCGGTTACAGGTAAAGAACCTGAACGTTCCTATCAAAGGAGCGCTGACATCCCCTGTAGGAATTGTGGCAGATTTCAACAGCGAATCCTTAAAAAACCCTTTGCAGCCTACTGTTATTATCGCAGAAAAATCACCGGATTTTGGCGGGATGCTGGTAAGGGTACAACCCGGTTCTGAAAAGCAGGTTATGGCATCCATCAATAAATTATGGCGGCAGTTTTATCCTGATAAACTATTGGATATACAGTGGGTAGATGATATGCTGGCCAAACAGTACAAGGCTGAAAGCAGGCTGCAGCAACTGTTTATTTTCTTCAGCAGCCTGAGCATGTTTCTTGCGGCCCTCGGCATTTTTGGTTTGATTGCAGAGGCCACGGCACAGCGTGTTAAGGAAATCGGGATAAGAAAAGTACTGGGCGCCTCCGTTAATTCCATTGTACGGTTATTCTCCCTTGATTTTTTGAAGCTGGTCGTTATTGCCGTCATTATCGCATCACCGGTTGCCTGGTGGCTGATGCACCAATGGTTGCAGGATTTTGCTTACAGGATAAATATTAGCTGGTGGATGTTTGCAGCAGCCGGTATTTCGGCCATACTGATTGCTTTAATTACCATCAGCTTCCAGGCCATAAAAGCGGCCATGGCGAATCCGGCCGCAGCATTACGGAGCGAATAGCGGAATAATTGAGGTGAATGGTGAATAGTCAATAGTGAGTGATGAAAAGGTCAGAAGCGCGTGGCTCAAGGCTCACAGCTTGTAGCCCGAAGCTTGATAAAAAAATAACTTTCTATGTATCAAAACATATTCAAAAAATCCGCAGCATTTAAAATGGGTATTCCGCGAAAAGGGTTAAGCTCAAGCAAGTCTTTATCGCCGGTAATAATGCAGGATGCGTTTGTTGCTATGGCAAGCTCAAGAAATTTATTGTCTTTCGGGTCGCGGCAGGCAGTAATAGTTTCAGATATTTCAGAAAAAACAGCAATTTCCCTGTATCCCTCTAAAATGTCTAATCTTGTTTCTAAGGAAATATATTTATCAAATTTGTCCCTGATAAATGTGTCACAAAATTCATTGTACGTTTCAATGCTTGCTGATAACTTTCCTATCTGTTTCGTCTTTTCATACGCAAGCATTGGTTTTGACTGTTGTGAAAGGAATGCACTTATCAGTGTATTTGTATCAATAACAAAAAAACTATTTCTCATTCAGCAACTGTTGAAGAATTTCTTCGGTAAGCCCGTTTCTGGCGGCTTCTTCTCTTGCTTTAGTCAAAAGTTCTTCAAACCGTGCTTCTTTATCAATTTGAGAAACAATTTCTATTTGTTTCTCAAAATTTTTTTCAAGCCTTCTTTTAATTTCATTGGAAGATTTCCGCCATTTTTTAGCAGCAGCATCATCTACTTCAAGTACTATTCGTTCCATTTTGATAAGTTTTATCTCTGTTCAAATTTACAAACACCTTTCTATGTTTAAAAATTATTTCCCTGCACGACACTTCGTGAAAACCGCATGGCGAAACCTTATTAAAAATAAGCTTTTCAGCATTATAAATATTTCCGGCCTGGCCATTGGCATTGCAGGCTGCATGCTGATAGGATTATATGTGTATAATGAGCTGAGCTATGACCGTTTTCATAAAAATGCTGACCGGTTATTTCGTGCAACCACTGAATATACGGTTAACGGTGCTAAAAATGAAGGCGGCACTACCGGGTCTATGGCGGGTGTGCGTTTGTCGGCTGCTTTTCCGCAGATTGAATCGTATGTGCGCATCCTGAATTTTGAACCCTACGCTGTTCAGTACGGGCAAAAAACGTTTATTGAAAATAAATTCCTGTTCGCCGATTCTACTTTCTTCAGCATGTTCTCTTTTCCGTTAATCGAAGGAGATGCAACAACTGCTTTGAATGCGCCCAATAAAATCGTTATTACCCAATCAACGGAGAAAAAATATTTTGGCAAAGAAGATGCGCTGGGCAAAGTATTGAGGATAGCCGGCACAACAGATTATATTGTTTCAGGCATAGCGCAGGATGCGCCTGTAAACTCGCAGATAAAATTTGATTTTGTGGCTTCTTTTGCAAGCCTGCCCAATGCCAATCATCCGGAATGGTGGCGGGGTATATATGCTACTTATTTTTTATTGCATAACAGCGCTGATGCATCTGCATTGGAAAAGGGCATTCCGGCATACATGAAAAATCAGAAAGATGTAGGGCAGCAAGGCAATGATTACCTGATATACCATCTTGAGCCCATCACCAAAGTTCATTTATATTCTTCTTTAGATGCACTTGAGCCCAATGGCAATATCATGTACATCTATATTCTCTGCGCCATTGCCATTTTAATACTTGGCATAGCTTGTGTAAACTACACTAATCTTTCAACGGCACTGGCTGCACGGCGTATTTCAGAAATTGGTATCCGCAAAGTACTGGGCTCGGTAAGATGGCAATTGTTTTGGCAATTTATCGGCGAATCGCTGCTGCTGAATTTATTTGCTGTTTCGCTGGCTATTGTTTTAGTGATTGCATCACTGCCACAATTCAATCAGCTTGTTGAACGGCAGCTTAGCCTTACTATGCTAATGCATCCTCTTTCAATTACATTATTGTTGTTATTCTTTTGTATCATCAGCTTTACTTCCGGCGCTTACCCGGCTTTTATCTTATCCAATTTAAAGCTCATCAAGATATTAAAGACAGGATTCTCTTTTTCCGGTGGTTCGGGAACATTGCGTAAATCACTTATCGTTTTTCAATTCTTTGTTTCCGTATTTCTCATCATCTCTACAGTTATTATCCTTCAGCAGATGTCATACATAAGAAATAAGAATATGGGGTATGATAAAGACCATGTTATTGTGCTGCCTGTTGACGGCGTAATGCGGCCGGACTTCCAGTCAATTAAAGAGGCTATTAAGCGGGTTCCGGATGTGGTTTCGGTAAGCTGTGGCACGGAAGAACCTACATATATTCATTGGGATGATGAAGTTACTGCCGGTGATAATGCTTCGTCTGCTCCTTTATTTGTGCATGCATCGCCGACAGATATTGATTTTGTAAAGACAATGAATTTGCACCTGGTTGCAGGCAGTGATTATACTTTAACTGACTGGATGCAAATGAGTGATACAACGAATCCGCATACCTCTTTTATGCTGAATGAAACGCTTGCAAAAGCTTTGGGATGGACGCCGCAAGAAGCAATCGGCAAAACTATTTACAGGGGTGATAGAAATGGTCAGAAAGGAACTGTAAAAGCCGTAGTGAAAGATTTCAATTTCGCTCCATTGCATGAGCCCATTGCCCCACTGGTGATTTTTTTAGATTCAAATTATCGCCACGTCTATAAAATATTTGTAAAAGTATCAGGCAATCATCTTCCTTCAACATTACATGCGCTGGAAAATACCTGGAAAGAACGGGTGACCCACCGGCCTTTTCAATATCATTTTTTAGATGAAAACTTTAATACAATTTATCATACCGAGCAGCAAACAGCGCAAATATTCAGCGTGTTTGCCGGCGTGGCAATTATACTGGCCTGCCTGGGTTTATTTGCACTAACAGCTTATACCGTTGTTCAACGGACGAAGGAGATAGGCATCAGGAAGGTGCTTGGCGCCGGGGCATGGCAAATTGTGCTATTACTGTCTTTTGATTTTATTAAACTCGTTGCACTTGCTTCACTGATTGCGTTTCCTGTGGCCTGGCTTTTTGCCAATAAATGGCTGCAAAGCTTTGCTTACAGAATCAACATTAGCTGGTGGGTGTTTGCTATTGCCGCAACTGTTGTCCTAACCATTGCTTTCTTAACGATAAGCTGGCAGGCAATGAAAGCCGCCATGGCAAACCCGGTGAAGAGCTTGAGAACGGAATGAGCGGTCAACGGTCAGCAGTTAAAAGTCAACAGTCGTTCAGTTAAAGTTCAAAAGTTCACGAGTTATTGCTTTTTTAATGAAACAACAGTAAATTAAATAACGTAAAGCCAAAAGCTCACAGCTAAATAAATCAACTTCTATGATTAAAAACTATCTGAAAACCGCATGGCGGAATTTGGTATCAAATAAATTTTATAGCATACTGAATATTAGTGGCCTTGCTATTGGGTTGGCTACAGGTATTATGCTACTGTTCTGGGTGCAGCATGAATTTAGTTATGATAAATTCAACCCGGATGCACAGCATATCTACCGCATCAATTCTTCCTACAAAGCTTCTGAGGGAGGCAATACGGTATGGGGAACTTCACCTGCACCTTTGAAGCCTTTTGCGGCAAATATTCGCGATGTGGAGAAAGTGGTACGCATTAGTTATGCAACTCAAATCAATTATATAGGTTATCAATCAAAAAAAATATTTAAAGCGGGTAATGATGCTTATTATGTAGATGATGGATTTTTTAAAATGCTTTCATTTCCCTTGTTGTCTGGCAACACGGAAAAGCCTTTTCCACAAATTAGTTCAATAATTCTATCAGAAACCACCGCAAAAAATATATTCGGCAATGATAATGCAATAGGTAAAGAGCTAACCATAAATGGCAATGAAAGTTTTGTGGTATCGGGCATAATGAAAGACATGCCTGAAAATACTTCGATACGCAAAGCAGATATTTTAATACCCATGGGAAACTGGTCGAAGCATTTTACACAAAACGGAGGCAATAATGGCTGGAAAACTATTGATGAAGACCTGGGTTCTTCAATGTATGAAATTTATGTAAAAACGAAGAACGGAGCAAATCTGAACAACATTGGAAAAAGCTTAACAACCATTTTTAATGATCATCAAAAAACTGAATACCAAGGCTCCACTTCTTTTTTCCTGCAACCCTTAACCTCATTGCATTTAACAAATGCTGATGGTAACCAAAGCACCTTACGCATGGTTCAAATTATTATGTGGGTGGCAATATTGATTCTGCTGATAGCAAGCATCAACTATGTAAACTTATCTACGGCAAGGGCTATGGTGCGAATGAAAGAAGTAGGTATTAGAAAAATGATTGGTGCAAGTAAATGGCAATTATTTTTTCAAATCATGGCGGAAACGCTTCTCATTTTTTCTATTGCGTTTGTTTTGGCAATTGGGCTGATGATTGCGTTGATGCCTTTGTACAATGCCATTTCAGGCAAGGCATTAACAATAAACTTATCAGATATTCAGTTCTGGAAATTATTGTTATCTGTAGTTGCAGGCACATTAATTGCTTCAGGAATTTATCCCGCAGTTTTGTTATCATCTTTAAATCCCATTGCTTCTTTAAAAGGAAAAATAGCTCAGCATATCAGCGCTTCGTTTCTCCGAAAAGCACTGGTAGTTGTGCAGTTTAGCATTTCGTCCATT
Organism: Parafilimonas sp.; assembly: GCF_047606085.1. GTDB lineage: Bacteria > Bacteroidota > Bacteroidia > Chitinophagales > Chitinophagaceae > Parafilimonas. The sequence continues at coordinate 15,615 of NZ_JASGEX010000040.1, read as the reverse complement.
ATTATTATTGCAACTATTGTTATGGACAGGCAATTACAATACGTTAGAACCAAAGATGTGGGTTACAACAAGTCTTACGTATTTATGGTGAATATGCCCAGTGATATGTACAACCATTCCGATGCGGTTATTAATGAATTAAGGCAGGAAAAATCAGTGATATCGGTTGCCAGGGCCAATCCGAATATTTCAGATATCGGCGCTTCGTCATTAGATATGAAATTACCCGGCAATCCAAATTTCTCGATGCAGTTTTTTGAAACAGAAATAGATAAAGATTTTATTCCTATGATGAACTTACAACTTGCTGCCGGGCATAATTTTACCGGAACTCCTTCGGACAGATCTTCCTATATCATTAATGAAACGGCAGCTAAGGCAATGGGCATGAAAGATGATGCCGTGGGCAAAACGGTAACCTACCATGGAAGAACCGGGACAATCATCGGCGTACTGAAGGATTTTAATTTTAAAAATTTAAAAGAAACTATAAAACCTCTTATAATTGGTTCGGGAGCCTGGTGGTATCCACGTTCAATCTTATATGTACGAACTACAGCCGGTCATGCAAGAGATGCTATAAAAGCTGTGGAAAATCAATATAAGAAATATCCAGGCGATATGCCCTTTAGTTATGAGTTCCTGGACAAAATTTTTGAATCGCAATATAAAACCGAACAACAAACGGGAACACTATTTACAACGTTTGCCGTCATCGCTATTTTTATTTCCTGCCTTGGGCTATTTGGTTTAGCGACCTATACTGCACAGGTAAAAACCAGAGAAATAGGTATTCGCAAAGTACATGGAGCCAGTGTTGGAAATATTGTAACATCAATCAGCAAAGGTTTTTTATCACTTGTAATTATTGCCATAGTCATTTCAATACCCATAGCTTATTGGTCTATGAATAACTGGTTGAATAATTTTGCCTACAGGACTACCATAAACATTTTCATATTTATACTTGCTGCCTCAGTAGTATTGTTGATAGCCTTTGCAACTATCGGTTTCAAAGCATTCAAAGCAGCAAGAGCCAATCCCATAAAAAGTTTGAGAACGGAATGAGCTACTTGCAAGATGAAAAATAAAATGTCAGAACTATTAAATTAAAATGATTTCTATGCCTTTGATTTTCTTAAATCCTTTATCAGAAGTTACCAACGGAAGCTGCAGGAAACTTGCAGTAGCAGCAATAATGGCATCGGGAGTTTTTATTTTGCTTTGCTGCCTCATTTGTATGGCTATGCTTTTAATTTCCTGTGTAAGTTCTATAATAATACAATCTTCGAGGAGAGCGGTTAGTTTCTTTTTCATTGATGGGGTAAGGTTATGCCATCCTAATAATTCAATTTCAGAAATAACAGAAATAACGGCTGTTCCATCCAGGAAAGGTTCTGTCTTGGCTAATCCCTCATGTACGTTGATTAGAAAATTGGTGTCGGCGACGAAGCTAATTCCATTCATCTCTTATCTTTTTTTGATAAGATGTGCCATTCAATCCTCTTTTGAGTTTCCCGAAATGTTTACGCAAAGACTTTTTCCGATGTTCTTTGGAAACGAGGGCAAGGGCATCCCGAACTTTTTCTTTAGTAACAGGTTTTTTAATTTCTATAATCATAAATCAAATATAACTAAAATATTCGGGCAGGTGTATAAATCAGGCATCATAAATCAAACATCACAAATCATCTTTTATGTTTAAAAATTATTTCAAAACCGCATGGCGGAACCTGCTAAGCCGAAAAGCTTTTTCGGTGATTAATATTCTTGGCCTTGCTGTTGGCATGGCGGCGTTTTTCCTGATTTTTTTATATGTAAGCTTTGAGACAAGCTATGATAGCTTTAACACGAAAGCCGACCGGATTTACCGGGTTGTATCGGATGTAAGAACGCCTTCTGAAACCATTGCGGCGGGTATTACCGTTGCGCCTGTTGCCATCTATTTAAAGAAAGATTTTCCGGAAGTGGAAGATGCAGTGCGATTTGCATCGGATGGTTTTCTGGTTAAGAAAGATGATGTAAAATTCCAGGAAGAAAAAACGCTGATTGCCGATTCATCCTTATTCAACATATTCGATTTTCCCTTAGTTGAAGGCAATAAAAAAACGGCACTTAAAGAACCCATGAGCATTGTCTTATCCCAAACAGCAGCCAAAAAATATTTTGGCAGTAAAAACCCTTTGGGCCAGCATGTGTTACTCACCGGCGCGGCCATAAATGCAACCATTACAGGCGTGATGAAAGATATTCCTGGGAATTCACAGCTCCATGCTGATATGCTGGTATCCATGTCATCTTATCCAATTATTTATAAACAATCAACTTTAGACAGTGATTGGAACAATCATAATTTTCTGACTTATATTTTATTAAAACCATACACCGATGTAAAAGCGCTTGAAAAAAAATTACCTGCTTTTATGGATAAGTATCATGGCGAAGATGCAGGAAAACGGCAGATGCTTGAAACATTGTATATTGAACCGCTGCATGATGTTTACCTGAAATCAACACACACGGCTTTCACACCTGCAAAAGTGTTTACAACCGGTAATATTAATAACGTGTATATTTTTTCGGTGATTGGTATTTTTATTTTGCTGCTTGCGTGCATTAATTTCATTAATCTCACTACAGCAAGAAGCGCTGAACGGGCAAAAGAAGTAGGCATAAGAAAAGTAATGGGAGCAGCACGTTTTCAGCTTGCCAAACAATTCATTGCAGAATCTATTCTTATTTGCATGGTAGCATTTATACTGGCTGTTTTGTTATGTCAATTATCATTGCCTTTGTTCAATGTTCTTGCAGGCAAAACAATCAGCAGCAGTATATTTGGCAATGAAGCACGGTTGCTCTTTTTATTGCTGCTTGCCTTTATTATTGGTATTGTTGCCGGCTTCTATCCTTCACTTGTATTGTCGTCCTTCAATCCTGTAACTGTTTTAAAGGGGCATTTTTCAACAAGCACCAAGGGCCTAATACTGCGTAAAGGTCTGGTGATTTTTCAATTTGTTGTTTCCATTGTATTGATTGCCGGAACTATTATTGTTTATACGCAGTTGAATTATATGCGCAATAAAGATCTGGGTTTTAGTAAGGAACAGGAAGTTATTATCAATACCAATTTTGACAAGAACAAAGATGCGTTCAAAGCATCCCTATCATCCATTCCGGGTGTATTATCAACCACATGGTCATCAAGTGTGCCCGGCAGTAGTTATAAAGCAGATTATTCAGAAATAGAAAACGCAAAAGGCGAAACACAAAAAACGAATATCAATCTTTACTTTGTTGATTACAACTATATTGACCAGTATAAATTAGAGTTAGCGGCAGGCAGAAGTTTCTCAAAAGATTTTGCAACCGACAGCATACAGGCAATGATAATAAATGAGCGCGGTGCGAAACATGATGCGGTATAAAGCATTTTCATTACTGAACATTATGGGACTTGCCCTGGGCATGGCCTGCAGTATCCTGATCTTGCTTTGGGTGCAGGATGAAAAAAGTGTGGATGGCATGCAAAGTAAAAATCTATATATTGTATATGAGCGCCAGTTTATCGATAATAAAATTGATGGCGGCTATTACACGCCGGGGATACTTGCCAACGAAATGAAGCGGAATATACCGGAAATCGAATACGCTTCCAACCTGTCTACTATTGGTTATCCTGATCGCCTTACTTTTCAGGCGGAAGATAAGATCATGAAATTTGATGGCAGCTACGCGGATTCTGATTATTTCAAAATGATGAATTATCCCTTGCTTAAGGGAAATAAAGCAACTGCCCTGAATTCACCCGTCAGTCTTTGCATCTCCGAAAAAATGGCGAAAGCTTTTTTTGGCAGCGCGGATGCGGCTGTAGGCAAAACACTGCGCTATGAAAACAGGAAAGACCTTACGGTATCCGGTGTATTCGCTGATTTACCGGCGAATGTTACGGATAAGTTTGATTTTGTTATTAACTGGGCAACCTACCTGGAAGAAAACAGTTGGGCGAAGGAATGGGGAAACGATGGCCCGAATACCCTGATTTATTTACACGATAACGCCAATGCAAAGCTGGTTGATTCAAAAATCAGGAAGTTCCTCGACAATTATAATAAAGAACAAACGGCCTCTTTCCGCATTGAACTGCACATGCAACCGTTCAGGGATTTATACCTGAACTCAAACTTTAAAGATGGTTTTATTACAGGCGGCCGCATTCAGTATGTAAAACTGTTCAGCATCGTTGCCGTGTTCATACTATTAATCGCCTGCATCAATTTTATGAACCTTACTACTGCCCGTTCCGCTAAACGGGCAAAAGAAATCGGGGTACGGAAGGTTGCAGGCGCCATTAAGCCGGTGCTGATGCGGCAGTTCTTAAGCGAAGCGTTACTCATTACCGCCATTTCAGTGGTATTATCGCTTATTCTTGTGGTTGTACTGCTGCCCTATTTCAACCAGTTGACGGAAAAGCAAATTGCCTTTCCTTATTCAAATGTCTATTTCTGGATCAGCGTTGTGTTATTAACCTTTATTACAGGTCTTGCATCCGGTATTTATCCGGCTGTTTTTCTTTCTTCTTTCAAACCGATTACCGTTTTAAAAGGAACACTGAAATTCAGCAATGGCTCTGCGTTTTTACGTAAAGGGCTTGTCGTTTTTCAATTTGCCCTTTCCATTATATTGATAACAGGAACGATCATTGTTTCCCAGCAAATAAAATTCATACAAAGCATTAACCTCGGTTATGACCGGGAAAACCTGATATACGTACCGGTTGAAGGCGAATTGCGTAAACAATACAAAGTGTTTAAAGAGCAAGCGCTTAATTCCACCGGAATAAAATCAGTGACACGCATAGGAGAAACGCCGACCAATATCGGCAGCGGTACAGGCGGCGTGAACTGGGAAGGAAAAGACCCGAACTCTTCTGTTAATTTCACTAATACATTTGAAGGTTATGACTTTGTAAAAACACTGAACCTGAAGCTGGTCGCCGGCCGGGATATTTCAAAAGATTTTGCTTCCGATTCAGCCGGTTATCTGATTAATGAATCGGCCTTAAAAGTTATCGGTTATAAAGATCCGGTTGGTAAGCCACTTACCTTCTGGGGACAAAAAGGAACGATTGTCGGTGTACTGAAAGATTTTCATTTTTCTTCCCTGCATGATCCGATAAATCCCTTAATACTTCGTAATGGGGAAAACTCTACCCGGGGAAACATACTTGTTCGTACCGAACCCGGCAAAACCAAGCAGGCGCTGGCCAGTCTTGAAAAAATATGCAAAGACCTGAACCCGAAATTTCCGTTCACCTATTCCTTCTCCGACGAAGAATATCAAAAGCTGTATAAAAGTGAACAGGTGGTCAGTAAACTATCAGGCTGGTTTGCTTTCCTCGGCATATTCATTTCCTGTTTGGGTTTGTTAGGCCTGGCGATGTTCACTGCTGAACAAAGAACCAAAGAGATCGGGATCAGGAAGGTACTGGGCGCAAGCGTTACTTCTTTGTTTACGCTGTTATCCAGGGATTTTATTGTGCTGGTGGTCATCTCCATGGCAATCGCTACTCCTCTTGCATGGTGGGCGATGCATAACTGGCTGCAGGATTTTGCGTACAAAGTACCGATACAAATGTGGGTATTTGGCGTCGCGGGAATACTGGCAATACTGATTGCTTTGATAACAGTAAGTTTCCAGGCAATAAAAGCGGCGATGGCGAACCCGGTGAAGTCACTCAGAACAGAGTAAAGAACCAAGATTCGCCGGATTTAAGATATTCATGGTTTAATCGCTTTGTCCGGAGAACTGCTCTTTATTCTGAAAGGTTATTTACAATCAGTATTAAACGCGAATTGAAGTAACCTTTTTCTGTCCAAAGCGTCATACCCTCTATAAATCTTATCCCTGGTCCGGAGTTTTTCCGTTCACTGATAGCTTATAGCTAAATAGTCATTAGAAAGGACTGGCGGCTGCCTGCATTCTGAAATGAGTCATCACACAGGACGCAGGGCATCTGCATTCCTGTTACCGCTTACGTTAAACTTTAACACACTGTCATGTTCAGAAATTATCTCAAAATCGGCTGGAGAAACCTTTTAAAAAACAAAACATTCTCTATCATCAACATCGTCGGTTTGGCAACCGGCCTTGCCTGCTTTTTAATCATAGCGTTATATGTGCTGGATGAACTGAGCTATGATCGTTTTACTAAAAATGCGGACAGGATTTACCGCATCAATGCGGACATACGGTTTGGTGGTGGCGAAATACATGGAGCAATATCCTCCGACATGATGGGGCAGGTACTGAAAAAAGATTACCCGCAGGTAGAGCAATACACACGCATTTATAATTTCGACGGCTATAAATTAATTAAGAAAGGCAACAACTACATTAAAGAAGAAAAAGTCGCCAATGTTGATTCCACATTTTTCGATGTATTCACTTTTCCCGCAATTTCAGGCAATACACATACTGCATTGAATGAACCGAACACCGTTGTTATTACAGAATCGGTTGCTAAAAAATATTTTCCACAGGATATCGCGCATGGCGCCAATGTTACGGGCAAAACCCTTGAAGTACAAACGCCGGGCGATAATAAAACCGATGTATATAAAATAACAGCAATAATAAAAGACATGCCTGAGAACAGCCATTTTAATTACAATTTTCTTTTCCCGATGAAGAATGTTAGCTATGAATGGGGACGATATGCCAGCCATAATTTTCATACCTATTTATTGCTGGCAAAGGGAACAGATTACAAAGCCTTTGAAAAAAAATTTGACGATTATACCAACCGCTACGTACTTCCTTATGTTCAGCAGTTTGTGAAAATAACCAGCATGGATGAATTTAAAAAAGCAGGCAATAAACTGGAGTATTCGCTTACGCCGTTAACAAAAATTCATCTTTATTCCGATTATCAATTTGAGCTGGCGCCAGGCGGCAACATTCAATATGTGTATATTTTTTCAGCAGTAGCGCTTTTTATTTTATTGATTGCCTGCGTAAACTTTATGAACCTAACCACTGCACGGTCTGCCAACCGTGCAAAAGAAGTAGGTATACGCAAAGTGCTTGGTACGGAAAAAAGAGAACTGATCCTGCAATTTCTTAGTGAGTCGGTATTAATGGTCTGTTTATCTTTAATTATTGCTATAGGTATGGCATGGCTGGTGATGCCGCTCTTTAACAGCCTTGCCAACAAAATAATTTCCGTGCGCAATCTTTTTTCACCGGCTATTTTATTATTGCTTGTTGCATTGCCGGTTATTGTGGGACTAATTGCCGGCAGTTATCCTGCGTTCTTTTTATCATCATTCAGGCCGGTTGAAGTGCTGAAAGGTAAATTGAAAATGGGTAACAAAAGCGGCGGGTTGAGGAGTGTGCTGGTCGTATTTCAGTTTGCAACATCCATCTTTTTAATCATAGGAACCATTATTATTTATAAGCAGCTTCATTTTATTCAAACAAAAGATATTGGATTTAATAAAGACCAGGTGCTGATTATTAACGATGCATTCAGCCTGGGCGGCAGTACCAACGTTTTTAAGGAAGATATTACAAAAATCAGCGGTGTGCAATCAGCTACAATAAGCCCTTATTTGCCGGTCAGCAATTCAAGTCGCAGCGATAATACTTATTTTTCCGGGCCTTCAACGGATGTAAAGAATGGTTTTGATATGCAAAACTGGTCTATTGATGAAAATTACATCCCAACAATGGGAATGCAGCTCATAAAGGGAAGAAATTTTTCAAAGGATTTTCCCAGCGATTCTTCGGCAATGATAGTAAATGAAACAGTAGCAAAGTTCCTGAACAGGAAAGATCCGCTAAACACAAAAATATACGGGCAGGATGATAGTGCCAGGCTTATTCCTTATAACATTATCGGTGTCGTAAAAAATTTCAACTTTGAATCGCTTCACCAAAATGTCGGCCCCTTATGTTTCCGTCTTCGCAAAAGAGCCGGCAGCTATGTTGCATTCAAAGTAAATGCGGCAAATATCAGTAATATCATCAGCAGTGCAGAAAACAAATGGAAAGCGCTGGTGCCATCCATGCCGTTCAATTATCGCTTTCTGGATGAATCATTCAACGAAATGTATGATGCCGAACAAAGAGTCGGCAAAATCGCTTTAATCTTTTCTGTGCTTGCAATTGCCATCGCCTGTTTGGGGCTGTTTGGATTAGCGACTTTTATTGCAGAACAAAGAACAAAAGAAATAGGCATCAGAAAAGTATTGGGCGCAAGTGTAAGCGGCATTGTGCAATTGCTTTCAAAAGATTTTGTAAAGCTTGTCGCCATTGCATTTATAATTGCTGTTCCTCTTGGCTGGTATTTTATGTATAAATGGCTGCAGGATTTTGTGTACCGCATCAGCATTAGCTGGTGGATGTTTGCCGCAGCGGGAATTACGGCACTTTTTATCGCCTTGATTACTGTAAGTTTCCAGGCGATAAAAGCGGCATTGGCAAATCCGGTAAAAAGTTTGAGAACGGAATGAATCGGTTAACGGTCAACAGTCGACAGTCAACGGTACATCAAACATCACAAATCAGCTTCTATGTTTAAAAATTATTTCAAAACCGCCTGGCGGAATTTAAATAAGCACAGGTTGTTTTCTGTGATTAATATTTTTGGATTAGCTACCGGCATTGCGGTTTGCCTGCTGGCAATAATGCAGATAAGAAAAGCATTCGCCTATGATAATTTTCATCCCGACGCATCAAGAACATACAGGATACTTACTGATATAACCTATAAAAACGGAGAACAATTTCTATGCGCTACTTCGCCTGCTCCGCTAAGCGGCTATTTAAAAACCAATTATAGCGGTGTGGAAGATGTCACCAGCATTCAGTTGGCAAATGCGAATGTTGTGGCTAATGAAAAAAGACTGTATACCAAGCTTGCTTATATTCAACCAGGCTTTTATTCCATATTTGGCTTTAAAGTTTTGGAAGGTGCTCCGGCGCTGCAGCCGCAGACTGCTACTCTTTCTTATGAAACGGCAAAACGTTTTTTTAACGAGGAGAACCCGGTTGGGAAAGTGCTTGTAATAGACAGCAATAATTACATTATAAACGGCGTGCTTGCAAAAAACCCCGGAGAATCTCATTTGAATTTTGATATTCTTGTCTCCCCGCCTGCGGGTTTCTTTCAAAAAAGCTGGGATGATGAAACGATTGCATTAACCTATGTAAAACTAAAAAAAGGCATCAGCACCTTAACTTTTAAAAACATGCTGAATAATGCTGCAAAAGATGCAAATGATTTTATCCATCAGGACAAAAAAACTTTTGCATTCAACATGCAAAGATTAGATCATATCTCTCCCGGAACCATTAACCTGTACAATCGTATCACGGATGAACCCTTAATGAGCGGGCTTATAATTTTTGCCTGTATTAGTCTTGGCATTTTAATGCTTGCATTTTTTAATTATATCAATTTAACATTGGCGCGTTCTTTAGGCCGTTCAAAAGAAGTGGGTATTCGTAAAGTAACCGGGGCTTTAAAAAAGCATATTATTTTTCAGTTTCTGTCAGAGGCCGTTTTGACAGCCTTTCTTGCTTTATGTATTGCAATGATAGAATTAACATGGATAAGCCGTTTTAGTACTGTGCAAAGAATGGTTGGCACTATTTCTTATGATGCCATTACATGTATAAGCTTTGTAATGTTTACATTTATTACCGGCATTTTAGCAGGATGGATACCGGCTAAAATATTTTCAAAAGTGAAAATTGTAAAAGTTTTAAGTGGGCGTTTTAATATTGGTTTATTTGGAGGGATTGGCTTAAGAAAAACGTTGATTGCAATTCAGTTTACTGTATCAATGGTTGCTGTTATTACCTTAATGATATTCTATAAGCAGTGCTTATTTATGGCAAATGCAGATTATGGTTTCAACAGGCAAAATATACTTACACTGCCGTTGCCTGAAAACGGCTATAAGAAAGCTGTGGCTGCTTTTTCTTTATTGCCCGGCGTTCAGTCAATTTCTGCCACTTCGCAGCTTTTCGGGTTTTCCGGCGGCGATGCCGTATTTATAAGAAAATCGGTTAATGATAGCGTGAGGAGTGAATATTTTTCAATATCTCCTTCTGTTATTACAGATTTCGGGCTGCAGATTATAGCGGGAAAAACCCTGCCGCCTGTCGGAGGACATATTTTTAAAGATGTTTTGATAAATGAAGAGGCCTGTAAAATCCTGAACTTTACAACACCGGGCGATGCCGTAGGAAAAATTATTAAAACAGATGATACTGCCGGTTTCCATATTGCCGGCGTAGTAAGAAATTTTCATTATGCCGGCATGCAAAGAAGTATTATGCCGCTCATACTTACGGATAATGCAGATCAGTTCACCCGCCTTAATTTAAAAATACAGGGAGCCGCGGATCAATATTCGTTAAAAACCATAAAAAATACCTGGGAAAAAACTTTTCCCAATGAAGCATTTGATGCGCTATGGTTTGACCAGTTGCTACATGATCAGCATTTACATGAAGGCGATCTGAGCGGGATGGGCGTGCTTACAGGTATGTCTTTATCTATTGCTTTGCTGGGGCTGTTGGGCATGGTTGTTTATACTACCCAAACGCGTTCAAAAGAAGTAAGCATTCGTAAAATAATGGGCGCCTCTGTAACAAGCATAATTCTCCAGGTTTCAAAGTCTTTTACATATCTATTGCTTATTGCGGTTGCCATTGGTTTGCCTGTTGGCATCTTATTGGGCAACCAGTTTTTAAATACTTATGCTTTTCATATAAGGATTGATTCTTTTTTAATTATAGCAGCCATTATAATATTTCTTTTACCAGGGTTATGTACAATAGGCTGGTACACTTACAGGATTGCGGTAGCAAACCCGGTTGAGTCATTGCGAACAGAGTGAGCGTAACGACGAAATCCCGGGCTGCGAAGCAGACTTCGGGATAAAGCGTTTGCGGACGGAATGATGCACGTAAACTCCATTTACCTGCCGGATAAAAATAAAAAGAGGCTGTCCTGTACTTTTTTTGAGGACAGCCTCTTGCCATCTGTCAGTTTATTTTTCTTTTACATTTACAGAAATGTGCCTGTCTTTTTTTCTTTGCTCATCCGGGGCAGAAGCTTCTACAGTGGCAAATTTGCTGCCATACCCTTCTGCGCCTGTTAACTGTGCTGCATTTGCGCCTGCTTTTTTAATAGCAGCCAGGGTAGCTTCAGCACGTTGCTGGGAAAGTTTTAAATTAACTGTTGAATCTCCGGTTTTATCTGTATAACCACCTAATTTAATTTTTGCTTTTGGATAAGCTTTCAATATAGCTGCAATATTGTTTATCTGTACCCTACTCGAATCTGTAATTTCCGAACTGCCTGATTTAAAATTAAGGTTATCAAAATCAAACCATCTTGTTTTGCTGATGCTGTCTGCCGCATCTGTTGAGTTTAGATAAGCTACAAGCCTGTCTTCTATGCCGCCTTTATAGGCATCCAGCTCGGTGCCATCCGGAAGTTTTACCTTAACGGAAACAGGGCCGGTGTTGTCGGTTATTGTTGAATCAGCAGTTGTGTTAACAGCCGTATCTCCTGTTGCAACGGTATCTGTTTTGCCGTTACAGCTTTTCATCAAATATCCTATCAGCAAAACAGCCGCTATAATAATAATCAATGGTAATAGCCATTTGCTGCCGCTTTTTTTTACTTCCTGTGTAACTTCAGCGCTCTTGTGTTTTATATCAGCGCCGGCAGAAGCGGCCATTGAACTTATTTTGCCGCCTAAACCTGCAAGGCTGCCCAAACCAAGAATACCTGTTAAGTTGAGGCCGGATGGAATGGCTGAAGCAATCGCATCTTTTTGGCTTTTGAGGGCGTCCGTCAGGCCGGCAGCACCCAGGTTATTATCTTTGGCATGTTTGCCCAGCAGGCCCAGCACTAACGGTGTAACCCAGCCTAATAAAGACGATACAGAAGATTGTTTTATACCGGAAAAACCGGAAAAGGAATTAACCAGGCCACTCAATTTATCTCCAAAAAGGTTGCTGGTGACATTTGATGAAGCGCCTTCTGCAGCATTTACAAGGGGTAACGAGCCGGCAGGATTATTTAACGGTACGCTGTTAACTGCATTGTTCACCAGGCTGAAAACAGAACTGGCGCCTTCCGGTGTATCTGATTTGTGTAACAGGTTTAACAATATGGCCGGCACTGCGCCGTTAACCACTTTTTGCACGCCGTTTTCAGGTTCACCAACTGATGTAGCTGCTTTTGAAATCAGGTCATTATTAAAAATGCCTTTGATTGATTCGAGGATATTTAATGACATATGGCTGTTTTTTTGTTTAATAAATAAATTTGATTAGCGTTTTATTTTGGTTAGTTCACAAATATTCAGCCAGATTGTTTGCCGGTGGGTATGAACAGCAGTGCAGGCTGCCAGGTTCAGGGCTTGGCAATAGTTTTTTAGCCGGTACCAAACCATACATGTAAAACTGTTTTTAAAAAATAGTAACAAAAAAACGGTTGAAACGTAATAGCACAACCAGCCTTACCGGGTCTTTTTTAAATGCTGATTTTTAAATTTTGAACGTACAACCATGCTTAAAAACTATTTGAAAGTTGCCTTGCGCAACCTCTGGAAAAATAAAGGCTTTTCAGCCATTAATATCATTGGCCTCGCATCCGGGCTGGCTGTTTGCCTGCTGATTGTTTTGTATGTTACAGATGAATTAAGATATGATAAACACTATCCCCATGCGGATCGCATCTACCGCATTGATGCGGATATTTTCTTTAATAATACCTCCGCCATTTTTGCGGTTTCGCCCGACCCGCTTGGCCCGGCGTTAAAGAGAGATTTTCCTGAAGTGGGAGAAATAACAAGAGTGGCTAACCAGGGTGGCATCCTTGTAAAAAAAGATAACCGGAATGTACAGGACGATCATGCGGCTTTTGCAGATTCCACTTTTTTTAAAGTGTTTTCGTTGCCAATGATTGCGGGCAACCCGTTAACGGCATTGCGCGACCCCAATTCAATTGTAATTGATGAAACCACCGCTAAAAAATATTTCAATACCACCGATGTACTTGGTAAAACTTTACTTGTTGATAATGATAATTACTGCAAGATCACCGGTGTAATAAAAGATATTCCGGGGCAATCGCATTTTCATTTTCATTTTATTCGCCCGCGGGGAAAAGACAATCCCAGTTGGCTTAGCAACAACCGGTACAACTATGTGCTGGTAAGGCCGGGCGTAACAAAACAAAAGCTTCAAAAAGATGTAGATGCAACCATCAGCAATTACCTGGGAAAAGAATTACAGGACCAGTTGCATGCCTCATTGAATGATCTCAAAAAAACCGGCGGCCATTTTAATTACCATGCAACGCCGGTTACCGATATTCACCTGCATTCAGACAAGCAGTACGAAATAGAAGCGAACGGCAACATCAGCTATGTTTATATTTTTTCTGTTATTGCTGTTTTTATTTTGCTGATAGCCTGTGTGAACTTTATGAATCTTTCCACAGCACGCTCTGCCAACCGCGCCAAAGAAGTGGGCATAAGAAAAGTGGCGGGTTCATTGCGGTTGCATCTCATCACACAATTCTTAACAGAATCTGTTTTAATAAGCTTCTTTTCATTAGTACTTGCTGTTTTATTGGTCATGTTGTTATTACCATTGTTCAACCAGCTAGCCGGTAAAGCAATGAGTGTTGCCACTTTATTCTCAACCTGGCTTTTTCCCGTAATGCTTGTACTGGCGCTTGTTGTAGGCTGCATTGCCGGCAGTTATCCTGCTTTTTATTTATCATCGTTTCAGCCGATAGATGTGTTGAAAGGTAAGATAGCGAAGGGCTTTAAAAGCAGTTGGCTGCGCAGCAGTTTGGTAGTATTTCAGTTCAGCATTTCTATTATGCTTATTATAGGAACGATCGTTATTTACAACCAGCTTGATTACATACGCAGTCGGAAAATCGGTTATAACCGCGATCAGGTGCTGGTGCTGCACAATGCCTGGTACCTTGATAAACAGATCCATGCTTTCAGGAATGAACTGCTGAATATTTCCGGTGTGGAGAATGCAACTGTTTCAGGTGATTTGCCCACGGGCAACAACTTTGATACCGAAGGCTGGTTTCGGGATGCCACTATGGATGCAAAAAGAGGCGTTGTGTTAACTGATTTTTATGTGGATGAAAATTATATACCAACGCTTGGTATGAAAATAGCAGCCGGCAGGAATTTTTCAAGAGATTTTCTTTCTGATTCAACCGGCCTCATACTTAATGAAGCTGCAGTAAAAGTGCTGGGCTTAAAAGAGCCGCTTAAAGAAATTTTATATCGCCCCGATTTCAGCAATAACAATGTAAATGGCGCTGTTGCCTATCATATAGTAGGTGTGGTGAAAGATTTTAATTTCAGCTCCATGCACCAGGATGTTGGCCCGCTTTTAATACAGTTAGGCGACAACCGGGGCAGTATTGCTGTGCGTGTGCATACCCAAAACATTATTTCCATCATCAATATTATTCAAAACAGGTGGAACGCTGCAGCAGCAGGCCAGCCGTTCAGTTATACTTTTATGGATGATGACTTCAACAAAGTTTATACAGCCGAACAACAGACCGGTAAGCTGTTTATAACCTTTGCTGTGTTTGCCATATTTATCGGTTGCCTTGGCTTGTTTGGTTTGGTTACGTATGCAGCAGAACAACGCACAAAGGAAATTGGTGTACGCAAAGTGTTAGGCGCCAGTGTGGGAGGCATTGTGGCTATGTTATCCAAAGACTTTGCGAAGCTTGTGCTTATCGCCTCTGTTATTGCCTTTCCTGTGGCATGGTGGGCAATGCATACCTGGCTGCAAAGTTTTGCTTACCGCACAGCGCTTAGCTGGTGGATATTTGTTGTGGCCGGTGTTGCCGCCATTTTAATTGCATTAATAACGGTAAGTTTCCAGGCAATGAAAGCGGCAACGGCCAACCCGGTGAAATCATTAAGAACAGAATAATATCCTCGCCGGAGGCGATAGAAAAAACTGCGGGGTGCCCCGAAGGCAGGAGCTGGTTTCCCAGGTAATAAGGCTGCAAATTGCCAAAAGCCATAAAGAGTTTGAGAACGGAGTAAAACAAAACACTTTAATAAAAGGATAAACGACCTTATATTTGACTACGCTAAATTCTTCTGCATGAAAAGATTGCTTTATTTACTTTTAATTATTGCTTTTTGCGTTAGTAACATATCCGCTCAAAAATTTCAACCCAACTGGGCTTCACTCAACAGCCGAAAAATGCCTGAATGGTTTCAACAGGATAAATTCGGCATTTTTATTCATTGGGGGTTGTATTCAGTTCCTGCCTATGCGCCGGTAATTCCCAACAGCGGCTACAGTTATGCCGAATGGTACTGGAAGCGTATAAAGAAAGAAAAAACCGACACTTCTTATGAAGAGAATGAAGCATACCGGCAGCGGTTTGTAGATTTTCACAGTCAAATACCACCTGCAAAGCAGGTGGCTTAAAGAAGCAGCCCAAAGGGCTATATTCCAAGGTTCATCTGCGTAAAATCTTTTCCATCCCTTTCCTCTTTACGTTCTTCCTCTTCCTGATATTTT
>NZ_JASGEX010000039.1:0-67053 GCF_047606085.1 Parafilimonas sp. | reverse complement strand
TTTGATGAGGCCAGCAATGTAGCGGTTGATGTGGCGCTTACCTATAACGACGATTTTAAAGAACATATATTTTCTTACGTAAATAATATTAATACCATTGAGGGCGGAACGCATGTTTCCGGTTTCCGCACAGCTATTACCCGCGTATTTAAAACCTATGGCGATAAGAATGGTTTGTTTGAAAAAGCCAAGGTTGAAGTGGAGAGCGATGACTTTCGTGAAGGCTTAAGCGCTATTGTTTCGGTAAAAGTGCCGGAGCCCCAGTTTGAAGGCCAGACGAAAACCAAACTGGGCAACAGTGAAGTAAGCGGTATTGTGCAAACAACCGTGGCAAGGGCATTGGAAGCTTACCTGGAAGAAAATCCAAGAGAAGCCAAGAATATTGTAAGCAAAGTTGTACTGGCTGCGCAAGCCCGTGTGGCTGCCCGTAAAGCCCGTGAACTGGTGCAACGTAAAACGGTTTTAAGCGGCAGCGGCTTGCCGGGTAAACTGGCCGATTGCAGCAGCCGTGATCCCGAGAAGAGTGAATTGTACCTGGTTGAAGGCGATAGCGCCGGCGGTACCGCCAAACAGGGCCGCGACAGAACATTCCAGGCAATTTTGCCTTTGCGCGGTAAGATACTGAACGTGGAGAAAGCAATGGAACATAAAATTTATGAGAATGAAGAAATACGCAACATCTTTACTGCTATGGGCGTAACTATCGGTACGCCGGAAGACCCTAAAGCATTGAATACGGCAAAGCTTCGTTATCATAAACTCATCATTATGACCGATGCCGATGTGGATGGTTCGCACATTGCCACATTAATCCTCACATTTATTTTCCGTTATATGAAAGAACTGGTAGAACAGGGATATGTTTATATTGCCCAACCGCCATTGTATCTGGTAAAAAAAGGAAAAGAACAGGAATATGCTTTTGATGAGGAACAACGTAAATTCTGGATTGAGAAATTAAGCAACGGCAGGGAAGACAGCGTGCATGTGCAGCGTTATAAAGGTTTGGGTGAAATGAATGCAGAGCAGTTATGGGAAACCACCATGGACCCTGCAAGGCGCACTTTGAAAAAAGTAACCATTGAAAGCCTGGCCAATGCAGATGAAGTGTTCAGCATGCTGATGGGCGATGAGGTAGCGCCACGCCGCAGCTTTATTGAGAGCCACGCCAAGTATGCTAAGATTGATATTTAGGTAACTATTCGGATGAAATAATGAAGATAATGTTAAGATGAAATAATTTTAGCGGGGGTGCTATATTGAAATGAAATTTAAATAGCAACATTTTTTTGCTATTGCCGCCATTAGTAGGCATGTTAATGAAAAAGCATAGAGCACTCCTATGAAAATGGCCTTTTTCATTTTTGAAATTATTTAATTAAGCAATAATTAATTTTTATAGTGCGCAAGGGATAAATCAGTGAATAATATTTCTTTGTCAGACCTCACCCCCTAACCCTTCCCGAATGGTCGGGACAGGTTCTCCAAAGGAGAGGGGAGCTAAAACCGAACAACACAAAACACTTTTTTACACCTTGTAGAGTATAGAAAGGAGAGAGCAGCTTGTTTTTGATTTGTATAATTATATAGCAAATAAATCCAATCATTAAATTGCCGCCGTGAAAATTTTTCTCATTGGTTTAATGGGCAGCGGTAAAAGCTACTGGGCGTATAAAATAAGCAAAACGCTTGATATTCCAGCATTCGATTTGGATGCAGCCATTGAAAGCGCTGAAGGCAAAACAATAGCTGAAATATTTGCCGAAAAGGGCGAAAGCTATTTTCGCTTAAAAGAAAATGAAATACTGAAAAGCTTTGCGCAAAAAGAGAATTTCATATTGGCTGCCGGCGGCGGGGCGCCCTGCTTTCATGATAATATGGAATGGATGAATGCCAATGGCATTACTATCTGGATTGATGAACCGGTTTCTGTAATTGCTGCACGGCTGCAAAAAGAAAAATCGCATCGCCCCCTGATAGCCAATGTGGCTGATGAAGCGCTTGAAAGTTTTTTTTATGAAATGCGCAACAAAAGAAGGCCTTTTTATTCAAGTGCAAAATATCATTTAAACAGCGGCGATCTTGCAGAAAAACATTTTCTTGAAATACTTTCGCCATCATGAATAAATCCTACTTAATAATAGCGGCCTTTTTAGGCGCTTTATCCGTTATGCTCGGTGCATTTGGCGCGCATGGCTTAAAAGGAAAAATGCCCGAAGACGGGCTCGCTATTTTTGAAACCGCTGTAAAATACCAGTTCTATCATGTATTTGCTTTGCTTGCTGCGGCAATCGTTAACCAATTTATTCCCGGCAGTTTATTAAGCTGGAGCGGCAGGTGTTTTGTTGCCGGCATTGTATTGTTTTCCGGTTCGCTGTATTTACTTTCCTATTTTAAAATGATTGGCAATACCCAAATGAACTGGCTTGGCGCTGTAACCCCTTTTGGCGGCCTTTGCTTTATTGCAGGCTGGCTGCTGCTGGCTTTTGCCGCGATTAAGAATTAATGTTGTGCTTGGTGAATGGTGGATTTGGTATTCCCAACTCACTTAAAGTATTAATACGGCAGGTTTCTCAGTTTGTTTTCATTCAGTATAATTATTACGCCGCCCTGTATATCTATAAGCTTCTCCGATTTGAAGTCGGATAAGGTTCTTATAAGCGATTCGGGGGCAATGCCTGCGGCTTTTGCAAGGTTTTCCCGCGATAGCCTGATCTCTTTTTTGCTATCAGCGCGGCCATTAAATTTATCGAGCCAAACAACGATCTGGTAAGCCACTTTTTTTCTTAAAGAATTATAGGCAAGGCTTAAAAGGTTCTGTTCTTTTTCAAGCACATTATGCGCCACAAGCTTAATGAACTGCCTGGCAACCTGTGCATCGGCAGAGACCAGCTTTAAAAAATCATCTTTCGGTATCACCAGTATTTCGGCATCTTCCAGCACCTGTGCGCTTTCGCGGTAAGTAATGTTTTCAAGCACATACGTATAGCCGGCGAAATCGCCGGTACTTAAAATATCTGTTATCAACTCTTTGCCGTCTTCATTGGTTTTATAGATTTTTACCTTGCCGCTTTTGATGTAATATACTGCTTTGGGGCGCTGGCCTTCCGTATATATCATTTGCTTCTTTTTATAATCATACAGTTCTCTTTCTTCGGAAGTAAGCTCAAGGGTGCCCGTGCTTTTCAGGTTCTCAATAAATGTGCGCACATCATCAATGCCGCCTGTTTGAGGGCCTGCAAAATGTTTTTTTACGGCTTCTGCCCTTTTCAGGCGTATTTCCACGGCTTTCATTAATTCAATGCCGTCAAAAGGTTTGGTTATATAATCATCGGCACCCAGTTCCATGCCTTTGCGCAAATCGGCCTTTTCTGATTTTGCCGTAAGAAATATAAACGGTATGCCGTAGGTTTCTGCATGCTGGTTTAATAAATGCAGCACGCCATAGCCATCTAAAACAGGCATCATTATATCGCATATGATCAGGTCGGGGATTTCTTTTATGGCGGTTTCAGCGCCAGTTTTTCCATTGGGGGCTGTAATCACATTATAATTGGCAAGCTCTAAAATCTCTGCAATGTTCTCTCTTACTTCATCATTGTCTTCTATAACAAGAATTTTTTTCATGGCTATATCTATGCGGTTATTATTTGGGGAATATATATGGTAAATGTTGAGCCTTCATTGAGCCTGCTGTCTATTTTAATGGTCCCGTTCATTAATTCAAGGTATTTTGTTACAATATGCAAACCTAAGCCGGTGCCTTGTATGTTAAATGCATTTTTTGCCCTGAAAAAGCGCTGGAACAAATGCTGCAGGTCTTCTTCTGAAATGCCAATGCCATGATCCTGTATGCTTAAAACGAGCCCGGTTTCATTAATTGTACAATAAACATGTATCACAGAATGTTCCGGTGAAAATTTTATGGCATTGGACATTAGATTAATAAAGATGTTTTTTAAAAGATGCTTATCAATACAAACTGCGGCTGAGCCATTATGCTCAAACTGGATTGTTTGGCCGGGTTTGCAATTTACCTGTATTTCATTGATGGTGTTCCTTATGTCGCCAAACAATGCAATGGCAGGTATATTTTCCATGGATGTTTGAATAAGCCCTTCATCCAGCTTATCAAGCGAGAGAAAATCATCGAGAATAAGCCGCATATCGTTTACGGCATTTTTAATGCGGCTTATATGTTTGGCCCTTTTTTCGGGCTCATCCAGGCTGTTATATTTTTCCAATAAGAATGCTGAAGAAAGAATGGTGCTTAACGGCGTTTTAAATTCATGTGAAGCCATTGAGACAAACCTTGATTTAAGCTCACCCAAATCTTTTTCAACCTTTAATGCATCGCTTAACTCCAGTTTGGATTTTTCCAGGGCGCTTAAAGTTTCACGCAACATTTTTGTACGGTCTTCCACTTTCTTTTCAAGCCCGCTGTTTAGCTGTTTTATTTCAGAAGTTATACGTTCCAGTTCTTCTTTTTGTTTTATCACCATCTGTTCATGGTCTTTGCGCACTGTTATATCAATAACAAATGCAATAACAAAAATTTCGCTGTTCACTTCATAATTGCTCAGGCTTACTTCAACCGGAAAGACAGAGCCGTCTTTCTTCTGTGCAAATAAATCACGCCCATGCCCCATGGCGCGGGGCGATGGATGCGCATAAAAATCTGCCCGGTAATGTTCATGCTTCATTTTTACGGCTGCGGGCAATAAGGTTTCTATCGGCTTGCTTATTATTTCTTCTTTTTTATATCCAAAGTCTCTTTCGGCCTGTTTATTAAAATTAATGATAAACCCTTTTTTGTCTGTTACTATAATGCCGATAGTAGCATAGCTAAACAGGGCTTCAAACCACTGCTCATCACCATTTGTTTTAGCTTTTGTATGTGCCTGCATTATTCAACAGATATAACGGAACGGCCAAATTTAATTTCTAATCGCCGTAACCCTGCAAAGCTCCGGCAAAAAAAAGTTGACGAGCATCATATTTTAACAGGCATGCGGTCATGTTTTGCCGGCGTATCAAGCAATAATTTTACAGATGTAAAACGATACAGGAACGATTCAATAAAAGAATAGCGGTTATTCTTTTCTGCATAAGCCAGGCATTGGTATAACATAATTTACTGTTTTGTAAACGTATCTACTCATCTTGTTGTTTTATTTATATGAAAAAGGAGGCTTTTCTAAGCTTCCTTTTTTCCGGCATAGCACAATATGCTGAATGTATTTCGACTTCGCTCAATACAAACAGGCTTCGGCTCCGCTCAGCCTGTTATTGCGGTTTCAAAACAATATATTTTAATACTTTTACCATGGCAGTGTAATTATTAATAATTCAATCATTTTTTATGCAGCATAAAACACATTACGATACGGTTTCAAAAGCTATTGATGCATTACGCCTGCAGGGATATACAACTGATTTTAATATTGAAGAGAATGTAGTGGCCTGTACAGCAGGCAGATTTGCCGCAAAAGATTTTGATATTGTGGATGTATATAGGTATGAAGGCAATTCAGATCCTGCTGATGAAGCAGCCGTATATGCCATTACATCTTCCAATGGAGTAAAGGGGATTTTGGTAACGGGCTATGGCGCTTCAGCAGATATTTCTGATGCGGAGCTTCTTGAAAAACTTGCAAAAGCCTGATACCTGATAACAGCATTTCATACATGCCATCCGCAGAGCGCAGAGCCTTTGGCGTTTATATTTTGTATCCGGTAAATGTATAATGATGAAAGCCGAAGTTTTATTTGAAGAAGTTCAAAGTTTCAGCAAAAGGCCGGTTCAGTTATTTTGCAAAATTTCAATCGGCTTGCTGATTGTTGCGCTTAGCATTGTTTTACTCATTGATAAAGGAGCGCCCGGCTTATTGGACACAATATTTTTCCGGGCATTAATCGTTTGTATCATCACCGCTTTTTTTACCATGTATATGCGTAATTATGATGCAGCAAGAGAATATTCAGGCTGGGGAATAAAGCTTGGGCCTATGGGCCGGGGTTATATCCATTCCGGGAATACAGGGCTTCAACTTATTTTAAACGATAATACAAAGGTGCTGATAGGCACACACCGCACTGATGAAATGGAGGCCGTTTTACATGCTTTGAAGTTATTATAAGAAGCTGCGGCCCGGTTTTATTACACATCCGCTTTATCAATTATCCACAGAGGAGAAATCATATTCATACAGGCCCAATCGCCGCGGTAGCAGGGTTTGTTGCCAAACACAGAACAAGGCCTGCAATACAGTTCTGCCTGAACAGCATTGAAAGCATCCTGTCCAAAACCATAGAAGCCTGCAAAAGGATGCGTGGCGCCCCATACGCTCACTACCGGCACGCCATATAAAGCAGCAAGGTGCATATTGCCGGAATCCATGCTGATCATTAAATCGAGATGGCTGATGAGCATAAGCTCTTCTTTAAATGACAGCCTGCCGGCCATATTGATAATGTTAGGATAGGCTTTTTGCCAGGTTTCAAACTGCGTTCGTTCATTACTGCCGCCAAAAAGAAATACGGTATTGTCTTTGGCTGATAAAGCTGCGATCACTTTTTCCATCTCATCAATGGGATAGGTTTTTTCCTTATGCCTGCCAAAAGGGGCAATGCCTATTTTTGTTTGATGGCTATTGCTTAATAATTGCTCCACCACAGCGTTAACAGGCAGCTTTACCCTTTCCTGTTTTATGGAAAGGTCAACAGGATAGCCCAATGCTGTAAATACATCTGCATAACGCTGAAAGCCTGTGCGCAGGGGCTTCAATATTTTATTATGTTTTCGTGTCAGTTCTCTTTTTTCTTTCCTGCCTTTATCAATAACAGATATTTTTTTCCCGGATATTTTAAACAGGAAAGAGAGCAGTTTTGTGCGCAGCACATCATGCAAGTCAGCAACCGCTGTAATATTTTCTATTTTTTTTAACTGGCTGAAAAGCCTCATCAGGCCTGCAAAGCCATGGTATCTGCCATGTATATCAGCGCCAAAAAATGTAAGGCGGGGAATGTCATCAAACAAGGCGCTGAACTTTGCATCAGACACAAAAGTCACGATGAGCGCAGGATGTTGCTGAAGCAATTGTTTTACCACAGGCACAGTCATGGCTACATCGCCCATTGCCGAAAACCGCATAACCAGTAAATGTGCAGGTGTATTCACTGCTTAATTTTTGTTTGCATACAAAACAGGGTTTAAAGAGGGGTCGTTGTACATCTTCATCTGCTTATACACTTTCATATATTTTTTGCCTTCTGC
Source organism: Parafilimonas sp. (assembly GCF_047606085.1). Classification (GTDB taxonomy): domain Bacteria; phylum Bacteroidota; class Bacteroidia; order Chitinophagales; family Chitinophagaceae; genus Parafilimonas. The sequence continues at coordinate 59,777 of NZ_JASGEX010000039.1, read as the reverse complement.
TATTTCCTGCAACAGTTCATCAATGGCAGCGGAAAGATCGGACTGCTGCTGCAAAAGAACAGTAAGCTTGCCGGCACAGGCAACCCGGTGCCCTTCTGTGGCATCAGCCCTTTCAGCTTCCTGCCGCATGTGATAAATCTTAAGCGCTAATATAGAAAGCCGGTCAATGGCCCAGGCCGGGCTTTCCGTGTTAAACTTCGCATCGGGCCGGGCCTTAATGTTTTTGTATTTATCAAGGAAATAGCTGTCAATATATTCAACAAGATTGGTTCTTTGCTGGTTGGAATCGTCAATCCTTCGTTTTATGGTAAGGGCAAGCAGGGGATTGATAGATGGCTCTCGGATGATATCTTCCAAATGCCATTGCACGGTATCAATCCAGTTTTTTTTATAGAGCAAATGCTCAAGCGAAGATGCCCCGTAAGGATTTTGTTCAGCAGTATCCACATTATCATTAATATGGTAATCCTGTATGGATTGTTCAAATATTTCGTTGCAAAGCTTGCTTATCATGTATAACGTTATGCGGCAAAAATCGGCGAAAATATTTTGTAAACAAAAGCGGCTGAAACCGTAAATGAAAGTATAAATTTACCTGCGTTAATCATTGTATGAATATGTTTGCATCATTATGCAAGTTGTAACCGGCCTGAAACGGTAACGATGGTGTGAGCAGCTTAATAAAACCTTCCATGCGAAAAATAATAGTTTTTGTATTTGACATAGCGTTTGTTTTGTGTGCCGGGGCGCAACCGGCCAAAGATACTTCCATGCATGCCACGGCAGTAACCGTATGCGATTGCCTCGGCAAGGCTAATATAAGCGATTCAGGCTCTGCGCAGGAATTGCAGCAGGCCTTTTTAAACTGCATTACGGCTTCGCCTGATTTTCTTACGAAGGTAATGGCCGGCGGCGATATGGATGGCGCACAGCAGGCAGCAACAGACCTGGCTATGGAGCTGATGAAAATAAATTGCCCTTCTTTTATGAAAATTGCTATGGCCATGGCTGCCAATGGCGATGAAAGCGAACTGAATTTCGGCCTGCCTTCTGCGCCGCAGACAAAAGCGGAAAAGGCAGAAAGTGCAGATGGCACTGTGATTAATGTGGAAGAAAAAGATTTTCTTTACCTTACCCTTAAAACAACTGCCGGCCGTGAATTGAATTTTATTTATTATAACTATGTGCCCGGCTCAGATGAGTGGATAAAAAACCCTGTTGCCCAGCTTAAAAACAAAAATGTTTCGCTTTCTTATACGGAAACAGAAGTTTACCAGCCAAAGTTTAAACAGTTTATGAATGTGAAGCAGATAAAAACATTAATAATAAAATAGTATGCACAACTGCTGCGCATTTCTTTCAGCACTATGCAACCTGATAATAATAACAACAATAATAAAGCGCCGCAAATACTTAATGCTTCGTCTAACTTCCTTGGGTTTTGTTTTTTGGTTTTAACTTCCATAAAACTTTTCAAGTTTGGTGCAGTAACAATAATAGATGAGGTTACTGCGGTTTCCTTTGTATTATTCATGTGCAGTTGTTTATGTGCATTCCTCTCTATCCGGAGCAGGACAAAACGGGCCGAACTGTATGAAGCCATAGCCGAATACACATTCCTGGCAGGCCTTTTCAGCATTTTCTTTATGACGATATTATTTGTGCTGGAGATTATACATTAATGCCGGAATGGTTATGGCTTTAACGGCGTGATTAATATTTCGTGCATAAATTTGCAGCATGAATAATTCAATAGAGGCTTTGGTAGAGAGCGAAAAAGATGCCGGGTTAAGATTGATCGGTGAAAAAGTTTTAAATAACCAGCGCCTGCAGTTTGATGAAGGCGTTATGCTTTTTGAAAGGGCCGGCCTGCCTTACGTGGGCGCACTGGCTAATTATGTACGGGAAAAGCTGCATGGCAACAAAACCTACTTCAACCGTAATTTTCATATAGAGCCAACCAATGTTTGTGTTTTCTCCTGTAATTTCTGTTCCTATTCACGCATATATGCGCACCGTGAAGAAGGGTGGGAGCTGAGCAAGGAACAGATGATGCACATTATTCAAAAATATGATGGCAAGCCTGTAACGGAGGTGCATATTGTGGGCGGCGTGCACCCGAAAATGAATTTATATTTCTTTGAAGACTTATTGAAATCTATAAAAGCCCACAGGCCAGACCTGCACATAAAAGGCTTTACGGCCGTTGAACTGGAATATATGTTTCGGAAGGCAAAGCTGAGTGTGGAAGATGGAATGAAGTTACTGCACGAAGCAGGCCTTGATTCATTGCCCGGCGGCGGCGCTGAAATCTTTCATCCTGACATACGCGAACAGATCTGCGCCGATAAAGTTGATGCAGATGGCTGGCTGCATATTCATAAAGCCGCCCATAACCTGGGCATGTTTACCAATGCCACCATGCTGTTTGGCCATATTGAAAAATACTGGCATCGCATTGACCATATAGAGCGCCTGCGCCGGCTGCAGGATGAAACGCATGGCTTTAATACATTCATCCCGCTTAAATTCCGCAACAAGGATAATGACATGAGCAATGTGCCTGAAACCTCTTTGATTGAAGACATGAAAGTGTATGCCATTGCCAGGCTATACCTCGATAATTTTCCGCACATTAAAGCTTACTGGCCCATGCTTGGCAGGCAGAATGCACAATTGAGCTTATCTTTTGGCGTGAATGACCTTGACGGTACGATTGATGATACCACGAAAATTTATTCAATGGCCGGCAGTGAAGAACAAACGCCTGCTTTGTCAACAGCGCAGCTTGTTTCATTAATTAAACAGGTAAAACGGGAGCCGGTTGAACGCGATACCTTGTACAACGAGATAAAGAACTATACTGAAGATGATGTGCATGAGCTTGAAGTAAATCCATACTACAATTGACGTTAAGTTAATCGCGATTGGCCAGTAGTGAATGGTGCGTAAAGCGCCTCAGAACATGTCACTCACAATTGACAACCTACAAGTAACATTGTATTAATTTAAAAGCTTTGAAGATTCTGATATGAAAATCGCTATTATAAACGGGCCTAATTTAAACCTGCTCGGCAAACGTGAACCGGATGTTTACGGCAGCCAGTCATTTGAAGATTATTTTAAAACATTACAGCAGGCTTTTCCCGCTGTTGAGTTTTATTATTATCAAAGCAATGTAGAAGGTGAACTTATCAATGAAATACAGCGTGTAGGTTTTAGTTACGATGGCATTGTTTTAAACCCGGGCGGTTATACGCATACATCTGTTGCGCTTGGCGATGCCATTGCAGGCATTCATACAAAAGTGATTGAAGTGCACATCAGTAATGTGCATGCCAGAGAAGATTTCAGGAAGCTTTCCCATATATCGGGAAAAAGTGTGGGCAGTATTTTTGGGCTTGGTTTAAAAGGGTATGAGCTGGCAGTAAAGTGGTTTGCGGATAAGGCTCAATAATTACAACATTAACTCTTTCGCCGGATCCCAAAACAGTTTTTCGAAATCAACAACCTTATCATTTTCCACTTTTACTTTTTCTTTTTCCAGGCGTTTTTGCATTTCATGGGGTGAGCCAAAATGCATTTTGCCGCTTAATAAACCCACGCGGTTTACTACACGGTGCGCCGGCACTTTAGGCTTTGCATAACCTGCGGCAGTCATTGCCCAGCCCACCATTCTTGCGCTCATTTTTGTACCGAGATAACTGGCAACAGCGCCATAACTTGTAACCCTGCCTTTGGGTATTTGCCTTGCCACATCCCAAACGTCTTCAAAGAAGGAATGTTTATTGGCCAGGTCTTTTAAATGTTCTTTCGTGTCAGCCATATAGTTCAATGTTTAAGGTTTAAAGTTTAATGTTTAATGTCGGGTTGTGCGCATGCAGTTAACCCATGAACCTTTGGAACTTGTGCACTCCCGTAACTTTTACGGGTTTCAGCCAGTCAACTATTCAACCTTTCCCTTCCTTTTCTTCAGCAACAAACTTCTTCTTGGTTCTTCTACATTTTTATAATCGTAAGGACAGTTTTTGCAACCATTACCGCAGCAATAACCACGCTGCAATAAATAGGCTGCGGTAAACACAACCAGCCCATCGCTGTTAAAATAATAATCGTCGTCTTCAGTTAAGCGCCTGTTCACGAAATAATGCTTTTAATTGTTCGTCTTTTTCTTTTGGCAGGAATGCACTTAAAGTAAAAGCAAGGTAATGTACTTTATTGCTTTGGGCAATATCAAGGCTTTCATAATAGGTTTTTATGGTAAGCTCATCGCTTAAGCCGGTTTCTTTATATAAATCGCCTTTGTCTGCAATAATTTTTAATTCATATAAATCAATAACCGCTTTGGTAAAAATATACAGATCAGGACTGTCTGTTTTTAAATGAACAATGCCATCTTTTTGCAGGATGTTTTGATATAAGCGCAAAAATTTTGGATGGGTCAGGCGCTTTTTCATTTTTGAAAACCGCAGTTGCGGGTCAGGGAAAGTTATCCATATTTCGCTTACTTCGCCGGCAGTAAAATAATCTTCCAGCTTATCAATCTGGGTACGCAAAAAAGCAGTGTTTTTCAGGCCTTCGGTTAAAGCGGTTTTAGCGCCTTTCCATATACGGTTGCCTTTCACATCAATGCCAACAAAATTTCTTTCAGCGTATAATCTTCCCAGGCCCACAGCATATTCGCCTTTGCCGCAGGCCAGCTCAAGCGTAATGGGATTGTTGTTTTTAAAGAAAGCATGCCAGTTGCCCCGCATGTTTTGGGGGTATTGCAAAACGTTAGGGAACGTTTCCAGTTCTGCGAAACGAATTAGTTTTTTTTGCGCCATTAAAAAAAGGAAAGATGGATTGCGTGAAGAATTTGGTTACCCGGCCTGGATTCGAACCAAGACCATCAGAGCCAGAATCTGAGATACTACCATTATACTACCGGGCAATTTGGAGCGCAAATGTAGAGGTTTTAATGATTGTACAGAAATATGTTTGACAGATTTATTCTCTGCAAAACTCCCCAAATTTCAGCTTCATAAACCTGCCGGCTTTCCATAACAGATCAACCTGATTTTATACCGCACAAAAGATAGGGGATTGTATTACCGGAAGTGACTTTAATTTTGAAAGAAGAAAAATATATTAAGCATGAGGAATTTATTGTTTGTTTTTTTGTTTGTATCAAGCTGTTTACTTGTTAATGCAGCCGATGTTGATACTATTTCTGTTTATAGTAAATGCATGCATAAAAATGTAAAATGCGTTGTTATTACGCCATCAAAATATGATGCTGATACGGCGCATTTGCCTGTTGTGTACTTGCTGCATGGTTACAGCGGCAACTACAGCGACTGGGTTTCAAAAGCGCCAGACCTGCTGCAATGCGTTGATGAAAACGGGTTTATCGTGGTTTGCCCTGATGGCGCTTTTGGCAGTTGGTATTTTAACAGCCCGGTTGATACAAGCATGAAGTATGAAACCAATGTTGCACTTGAAATTCCGGCATATATTGATGCGCATTACAGAACCATCGCTTCCCGTAAAGCCCGGGCCATTGCCGGTTTAAGCATGGGCGGGCATGGCGCTTTATACCTTGCTATAAAGCACCGGGATATTTTTGGTGCAGCAGGCAGCATGAGCGGCGGCGTTGACTTCAGGCCTTTTCCCGATAACTGGGATATAAAAAAGTATCTTGGTGCTTATAATTCCAATAAAGAATTATGGGATAAAAACGTTGTGGTAAACCTTGCCGACTCTTTGCAAAACGGGGAGCTTACTCTGATAGTTGATTGTGGCGTGAATGATTTTTTTATACAGGTAAACCGGGATCTTCATAAGAAATTACTGGATAGAAAAATTGACCACGATTATATTGAAAGGCCGGGCGAGCACAACTGGCCCTACTGGAATAATGCAGTAAAATACCAGCTACTGTTTTTTCACCGGTATTTTACCGACAACAAAATGATGAACTGATAGAAAGAAAAGTTTACCTGAGCGGGAAGAATAATCCACCCTGAAAACTGATGTTATTAAAGTTGCTGAAACCATAATTATTATAAGAAACCATATTATAACCGGCGCCTATGGCACAGCATCAATATATGCCTGATCGGGTGGCTGAAGGTTTTTATAAGAATCGCCGTTATCCAGTACAACAACAAAATCTGAGATGCTGTATGTTTTAAATGCGCTGAAGCTTGTGGTTGTATCTGCATTGGTTACATAAAAATTCCTCGACTCTTCCTGTGTGAGGTTGTTCAGCGGTTCTTTGGCACAAATTTACGTTAGAATATAAGAACATTCAACAGACAATTATGTAATGTGAAACGTTTATTAAGGTTTTACTAAAACAAAAAACCGGTTTAAAACCGGTTCTTAATTAATTTTTTTGGAGAAACTGTGTCAGGCTCCTTTGCCGCCTATTATGCCTATTAATAATGAGATAATTGCCAGCACCAGCAATATATGTATTAAACCGCTTACACTATATACAAAAACGCCGAGCAGCCATCCTATTACAAGTATTACTGCTATGATATATAAAATACTTCTCATCCTTAAATGTTTTTATTTTATTAGTGATAATGTAAAAAATGTGCCAGGCTAATGAAGTCAGTAGCTTCTGAAAATTAGAAATCCTTTTCAGTTTTTATTGTACATAATATTCTACAAAGGCCTGTTATGTATGGGTAATGTGATAACGAAAGTGGTTGATTTGCCTGGCTCTGACGTTACTTCAATGGAACCATTATGCGCCTGTATAATGTTTAAAGTGGAAGCAAGGCCCAGGCCAATGCCATTTCTCTTTGATGTATAATAAGGTTCAAACAGCCTGGGGAGCTTATCTTCGCTTATGCCAAGGCCATTATCGGCAATTTCAATAACAGCATTGGTGCTGTCGTTTTTAACCGTTATTGAAATCCTGCCTTTATCATGTTCAATCGCTTCAACGGCATTAATTAAAATATTAAGCAATGCTATTACGATCTTATCAAAATCAACATAAATATTAATTAGTTCAGAAGGGCTTTCTACCTGCACTGCGATGTTTTTAAGGCTTATTCGGTCTTTTGCCGAATGAATGATCTCATCAATTACGGATTGCAGCACAGCATCTTTCAGTTGCATTTCTGCTGGCCTTGAACTATTAAGCAATTCCTTTATCAGCTCATTAATGCGGTTGCTGTTTCTGTAAATAATATCAAAATACAAGGCATTCTCTTCAGAAGCATCTGTACTGCGCAAATGCTCGCAGGCAAGGTTGATATTATTAATTGGATTGCGCACTTCATGTGCCAGCGTGCGAACAAGCCTGCCGGTGGCAGCAAGTTTTTCGGCACGGAGGTTTGCCCGCTCTGCCTGTTTAATAAAGCTTATATCGTTAATTACGCCCTGGTAATACGCTTTGCCATCGGCATCTTTTTCTTTGGTGGCAGAAATAATGCAGGCAACCGGCTTGTTTTTTTTATAACGTATTTCTGTTTGCCAGTTTTCAATAAAACCCTTCTGCTTCAGGTCTTCTGCTAACTTTCCCGATAAACGCTTATCTGTTAATAACTCTGTAAGCTTAACTTTAAATAAAGCGGTTTCTTCGCAGCAAAGCATGTGGCTGAATGCCGCGTTTATTTCGGAGAAACAAAGCGTGGCGTCTGTTACAAAAATGGCATCGCCGGATTTATCAAAAATGTTACGGTATTTTTTTTCTTTGGCTTTTAGCTCGTTTAATGTTTTTGCACGGTCTATGGAATATCGTATAGAGCGCTCCAGTTTTTCGCTGTTTAATTCGCCTTTCTCCAGGTAGTCAAAGGCGCCAAGCTTCATAGCTTCTTCATCAATATTGATATCTCCTTTACCGGTAAGCAATATAAAAGGAACATCGCTTTCAAGTTGTACCACTTCTTTAATAAGGTCAATACCCGATTTGGCGCCAAGGCGGTAATCCACAAGAAAAATATCATACTTTCCGCGTTTTATTTCATCCAATGCATTATTATAATTATAGCACCATTCTATAATAAAATTTTTCCCGGTTATATTTTTAAGATAATCGCTTGTAATAAAATAATCATCCTCGTCATCATCTATAATAAGCACATTTATATTATTTGTCATGATGTATCATCCTTTGTTCATCCCATTTATATAACATAACAAAATCATTTTCCATATTTGGTTTCCTTCGTTATTTATTATTCAATAATTGGTATTCTTTTATTTTATTATATAAAGTTTTCCTGTCAATCTTCATTAGCTTGGCCGCCTTGCTTTTATTGAAATTCACCTGTTTTAGTGCTTCCAGAATGGTTTCATATTCGGCATCTATGCTTGCCGACTTCAGGTTAAGGTTACCTGATTTTACAGGATGCTTCGCTACCGTTTGCCCTTCGGGCGCAGCCCCCTCTAAAACATTGTTATTCCTTACAGGCTGGGCCGGGATAAATTCATTGATCTTTTCATAATTCGTTATCTCGAAAGGAAGGCTTTTTAGTTCTATCGTATTGCCATCACTTAACAGCACGGCACGTTTTACCACATTTCTCAGTTCTCTCAGGTTGCCATGCCATACATAATTATTAAGCGCATAGACTGCTTCCGGAGAAAAACCGCTTACATTTTTTTCTAGTTCTTTATTGGTAACGCGGAGGAAGTAGCTGGCAAAATGCATGATATCTTCTTTCCTGTCGCGCAAAGGCGGGATCTCTATGCTGAATTCATTAAAGCGATGATACAGGTCTTCCCTGAATTTGCCTTCCTGCGTTGCATTCCACAGTTTTTCATTGCTTGCTACAATAATTCTTACGTCAAGCTCAATATCTTTTGTGCCGCCTACCCGCCGCATTTTTCTTTCCTGCACCACCCTTAATAATGAAACCTGAATATCATAAGAAAGGTTGGCCACTTCATCTAAAAAAATCGTTCCGCCATTCGCTAATTCAAAGCTTCCTGTTTTTTGATTTAACGCCCCGGTAAAGGAACCTTTTTCATGTCCGAATAATTCACTTGCAGCCAGTTCTTTGCTTAACGCGCCGCAGTCAATAGCAATAAACGGCTCTTTGGAACGCTTGCTGTGCCTGTGAATTTCGTTAGCAACGGCCTCCTTGCCGCTTCCTGTTTCACCATAGATAATTACGCTGTAATTGGTGGGCGCTACCAGCTTAACCTGTTTTAATATTTGCTGAAATGCCTGGCTTGGACCCACCACATAATCTTCATGCATAAATTCAATATCAGCGGCAGCGGTATCTGCATTTTCCTTTACGCGAACTGTTGTTGTTTTAGCCGGCTGGTGCTTTACGTCTTCGCCATTGGCAAGCGCCTGTTTTATGGTAACTAAAATTTCATCGGGGAATAGTGGTTTGGTGATATAATCATAAGCGCCATGCCGCATTATTTCAACAGCGCTTCTCACATCACTGTACCCTGTAATAATTAAAAAGGGGAGGGCAGGGTTTGTTGATTTCATTTTCTGCAGTATTTCCAAACCACTCATGTCTTCCAGCCTCAGGTCGCATAACACAATATCGGGCATATTTTCCTCATACCAGCTTAATGCTTTCTTTCCACTTATAAAATCGGTGACCTCAAAATTATTTCTCTCTAAAAATTTTTTAAGCAGCAGGCACATATCCCTGTCATCATCTATTACTAACACTTTAATCATGAATAAATCTTTGTAATGGTTTAAAATATTATTTGTTGCTGCCAACAATGCAAGTACAAGACCAAATTAGGAGCGCCTTGCAAGGAGCCTTTTCATAAGTAAATTTAGTTACAATTGGGAGAGGGCTGTAGAATTATCTCAACATTTTTGCAGTAAAAAACTATTTAAAAACAAGCCAGCTTAATATTGCATGTATTAAAGCAATTTTATAAAAAGCGATTAGGCATATTTTTTATTGTATAAATGGCTATGAACGGGAAAAAAGTGTTAATTATTGATGACGAAGTGGATTTGTGCATTTTACTTAAAAACTTTCTTACCAGGCAGCATTATGATGTGGTTATTTCGCACCGGCTATCCGACGGTTTAAGGGAGGCGCTTGATTTTTATCCGGATATTATTTTTCTCGACAATAACCTGCCCGATTCGCAGGGCTGGACAAAAGCCGGTTATTTGCTCGAAGCATTGCCTAATACAGCACTTTATTTAATCAGCGCATATAAATCGGCAGGTGAAAGTGTGCCTGAAAACCCGCGTATAACAGTTATTGAAAAGCCACTCTCGCTTAAAGCCATTGAAGACCTTATATCATGACGTGAACGGTTTTTTATGACGGAACTGAATATATCGCACAAAGACTTTCTTAAAATAACCAAAGATTATTCCCACGCTGCAGCCGTAGCCCACCTGGTTCTGGTTTATGTTACAGACAAAGAACAAGGCATAATAAGGCTTAAAAAAGGCAAAGGTTTTTCTTATTTGTTTAAGAATGATGTATTAAAAAGCAAACAGCAGTTAGAGCGCATCAGGAAATTAGTATTGCCTCCCGCCTGGAAAAATGTATGGATCTGTTACAAAGAAAACGGCCATCTTCAGGCTACAGGCTATGATGCGAGAAGCAGGAAACAATACCGGTATCATGCTTTATGGAATGCGCTGAGGAATGAAACAAAATTTCACCGCATGCATGAGTTTGGCAAAGTGTTGCCGCGGCTGCGTTTAAAAGCTGAAGAAGAAAGGATAGGCATGTAACCATTAAAGACAGCAACATAACATTTGCATTTACGGGCAAGCGCGGCATATCGCATAATATCAGCCCTTCATAATAAACGATTGGCAAAAGCTATAAAAGATTGCAGGGATATTCCGGGTGAGGAGCTGTTTCAGTATTATGATGAAAATGGCAGTCGCAAAAGCATTGATTCAAGCATGCTGAACAATTACATAAAGGAAGCCACAGGAAAAGATTTTACAGCAAAAGATTTCAGAACATGGGCCGGTTCTCTGCAAATGCTGCGCAGCTTAAAAGCGCTGGAAAGGGCGGAGGATGAATCAAAAAGAAAATCAAATATTGTTGCAGCTTTAAACGAAGTAAGCATAAAACCTGGCAATACGCGAACCGTTTGTAAAATATTATGTGCACCCAGGCATAATTGAATTATACGAAAAGAGCGAGCTTGAAAAATACCTTGATGCGCTTGATGAAATGGAACAACCCCAAAATAAGCCAGGCTTAACCAAAGATGAAAAAGTGCTGATGAAACTGTTGAGCGCACTGGTATCGTGAATCGTCCGTCAAACGCGCCCCCCGAATTTGATTAATAATGCTGACCTGTTTGTTTTCCTGATAAATGGCTGTTAATAAAATCAATTGCCGCATTATATACTTTCAGCCAGCTTCTGTGCAATAGAAAATCATGTATTTCGTCAGGCAATATCAATTCTTCATAATACACTTTTCTTTCCTTTAATTTTTCGGCCATTATTAAAGTTTGATCGAAAGGAACATTACGGTCATCATCGCCATGAATAAATAAAACGGGCGAACGCCAACTGTCAGCGTATGCAATGGGTGAGGATTGGTATGCCAGCTTCGCAAAATCCTGCTGCTGCCGGGGATCGTAGGTGGATATCCAGTTTTTCATCTCGCTGTTCCAATCGTGCACACCATGAATGTCAACACCACAGGCAAAGAGGTCAGATGCTTTTGCAAGGCCGAATGCAGTGAGATAACCACCATAAGAGCCGCCCCATAAAGCAATGTGTTTGGCATCAATGTCGGGCCGGGATTTTAAATACAAGCCCGCGCCAATTACGTCATTTACTTCAGATGCACCGCCTGCGCCATAGTTAAGGGCCTCGCGGAAATTTAAGCCATAGCCAATGCCACTGCGGTAATTCACACTTAGCACTATATATCCTTGTGAAGCGAAATATTGATTAAGCGCATAAGAATTGGAATAATAAAACATGTAGTGAAAAGCGGGCAGCATTTGCCTTCTGCTGCCGCCATGAAAAAAGATAAGTGCAGGATATTTTTGGCTTGAATTATAATTCGGCGGGAGAAAAATCTGCGCTGGTATTTGCATGCCATCTGTGGCTGTAATGCTGATGACCTGCGGCACAACAAGCGAAGAAGAAGGGAAGTTTTTCGGGAATTGGTCTTCTGCCAGATCAGTGAATTTTCCATTTGAAGAAATGATGGCCGGCCATAGCGGGTGCTTTGCCGAACTATGCAGCACGGCAACGCCGTTTGATGTGGCTGCAGGGTAAGCTTCTATGCCATCGCCTTCACTCAGCATTACCGCAGAAGGCGCACCTGGCGCGGTTTTATAAATATGGCGATGACTTATGTCGTTAATATTGGTGCTGTAAATAATTTCTTTCTTATCGTTTGATAAGGTTACATGTTCCACTTCACCCTCGCCTGGCGTAAGCAATTTGGTTTGCCTGGTTGTAATGTTTAAGGCATATAAATGCATCCAGCCTTCTTTCTCCCAGGGAAATACAAGGCTGCCATCTGCTGTAAACCATAAAAGGTTTTCGGCAACGGGCAGGTCATCAGGAAAAGCGCTGCCTGCGCCTTCATCTGCTTTCCAGATTTCCTGTGCCGCACCAGCGCTTACATTAAGCAGGCGTATGCTCCAGGGCTCTGCTGAACGCAAGGGTGTAAAAGGCAATACATTGCCCGAATACGGAACGCGGATATAAGCAAGCCATTTGCCGTCGGCAGACCATGCAGGCTCTGCGTCTGTTGCGGCGCCTGCATCAGGATACGCGAATGTTTGTGTTTCAAAATCATATATGCCAATGAAAGAATGGCTGCTCCTGCGGCTTACAAATGCCAGCTTATTATTTTGTGGCGACCACCTGAACTGTAACTGCGAACCTCTTGACTGAAAAAGTTTTTTAGGCAGCAGGCTGTCCATGCCCACGATCCATATTTGTGCATCATCGGCATACACCATGAATTTGCCATCAAACGAAACAGCCGGCGAAGTGCCTTTGCCAATTTTGTGAACACTATCTGCCTGCACACTGGCAATAAATACGGTTTCCTCAGCGCTTGTTTGCAAATGCGAAGGGTTAGCCGCCTCGCCCTTCCCGTTCTCACTGTTGCCGCGCACAAAGATCACTCTTTTATTATCCGGCGTAAAGGCAAGGCTGGTAATTTCCTGCCCGTCATCTTCTGTAAAATGTGTAACCGCTTTTGCTTTATCGGAATGTACATCTGCAACCCAAACATTGCGCACACCTTTATCATTAAAAACCCAGGTAATATAGTTACCATCAGGCGAACTATTCAGGTCTGAAGGAAAAGGTGCAGATAATAAGTTCTCAATGCTTAATTGTGCATGTGCATTAACGGATAATACCAGCAGCAAAAGGAATGATAATTTATGCATAAACAACAAGTTTTGGTTTACGGTGAAAGTTAAGTAAGTGAAAAGAAATTGTCAAATTATGATAAAGAAAAAACGCAGTTGTACGGAATTCTGTCCATTCAAACATTGGGGAGAGGGCACAACAACAGTTGAAATGTGTAAATTTTTATTCAGGCATATATACTGTAAGCTGCATGAACGCATTTTGCCTCACTTAAGATTATTAGAAAACATTTCTTATTTTGTTGTTTATAATTAATTACTTAAAATTAAAATCAACAAAAATATGTTGTCAGTTTTTTCAGAGTACAATGCAATTAAAAATGCAATAAACGAATTAATTGAAGCAAGCGGTTACAGGAATGACTATCTGGCAAAAAAAATCGGCATAAGTCAAGCTAATTTTTCTGTGAAAAAACAACGTGGTAGCTGGACGGATAAAGAAGTTGAAAAAATTGTTGAAGTGCTTACGCATGTAAATGAAGATGTTGATGATATGCTGATGCTGAAAGTGGCAAAAGCACGGGAAAATGAACCAACCGTTACTTTAGCTGACTATAAAAAAGAATTGCAGGAAATTTTCCTATAATTAATATTATGTTAAGTTTAAGATTGTAAAAAAAGAGTTTTCACTACCCGTTTCATTTAAACCTTCCATCCTCCTCCTCTGCTATTCCAACGACTTCCTCCTGCTCTCATAATTTGCTCTAACCTTGTTCAATGCCTGTATTAGATTTTCATTCATCGAATTTTCATATTCCAGCGCGGCCTGTTGCTGTGCATTCAAACTTTGATAATAGCGGCGTTGCTGCAACAAATCTCTTTCAACAGAAATTGCAATCCTGCCGGCAAGTTTTGTATCGCCTGCACGGTAAGCTGCTTCCATCATACCGAGTGAAATGCGGTTATGCATATTATTGCCCGAAGTCATGCCGTAAGGCAGGTTTTTTTCCAGTATCATTTTATCATCATGTTCCAGCACATTGCGGGCTTCTGCCAGTTTATTTTCATCAATAAGATCAAGCGCCAGGGCGAGATCAGCGCTCCGGATGCCCAGTAACTGTGTGCGGTTTACTTCATCATAATACACATTGCGCAGGTTAGCATTTCCGTAACCCCATTTTTTATTGTTCATTACAAGCGCATAACCTTTTACAGTGTTGATGGAAGGGTTCTCAACAGGCACAAGCCGGTATGTCATGCCTTCGCGGCGCAGGTATTTATCAAAGCCAAGCTTGTTATATGGCATAGTGAAATAGAGAGGCCTCTCCCATTTATTGGCTGCGATAATATTGAGAATGGCAAGATCATTTTTAAGCAGAATATTTTTAATCGGTAGCTCAAAACGCATGGCATCAGCAACCTTATCATTTGCCGTAACTGTTCCGTTGGTGCGTACCAATGCCGTATCAACCGGCACGGCCAGTTTGCGCACGGGAAACGTGTTCACCAATTCACCACTGCTGCTTTGCACCATCCTGGAAGGATCATCACTGCCCACCCAGTTCTTCATTATATCATATAGATTATAATACCTGTTGCCCGGAAATTGCGGGTTAGGCTGGCAAAAAACATAATCACGCTTATTGCCCTGCACCTGTTCCCTCGGCCATATCACATCAATAGAGCCGCTGCTGTTTACCCTATGCCTCAGCTCATTTATCTTCCAGTCAGAGCCCAGTAATGTTGTAATAATAATGCGCACATCCGGCCTTATGCCTTCCACTTCCTGTGCATACCATAAAGGATAGGTGTCGTTATCGCCAATGCTGAAAAGAATGGCGTTGGGTGCAAGGCTTTCCAGGTAATCGCGGGCAACATCCCTCGCCAGTTGTTTCTTATGGCGGTCATGGTCATCCCATTCCTGCGCACCCATTACCAAAGGAACAAGCAAGGTTACAATGAATGCGCCTGCTGTTATTGCATTTTTGTTCTTTATAATTTTTAGCAATGATGGAATGCCGTAAGCGATTAATGCAATAAGCAGGAAAATTGCCACACCAACTGTAATGGAAGCCGCGGCGCCATAGCCTGCAATGGCAATAAAGATGGCCAGTATAAAACTGATAAACGCTGCATTGATAAGCACATCTTTCAATAATTTTTTATTCCATGCAGATGCCATCTCTATAAAATATAAAACAGCAAGCCCGATCCATATTGCATACACATAAAACGATCCTGCATAAGCATAATCGCGTTCACGTGGCTGGTAACCCGGCTGGTTAATGTAAATAACAATGGCAAAGCCTGTGGAAAGAAACAGTAGCGCATTTACCAATGCATCACGGCCTTTCCTTTTCGCCTGGTATAATAAGCCAAGAACGCCAAGCACAAACGGCAGCATGAACATTACATTATGGCCCTTGCTTTTTTGAATGCTGCCGGGCATCATACTTTGATCGCCATACAAAATATTATCAATTACAGGAATGCCGCTTATCCAGTTGCCATCCCTTACATTGCCTGTAAATACGCCTTGTATATCGTTCTGTTTACCGCTGAAATTCCAGAAGAAATAACGGATGTACATGTAATAGGTTTGGTAACTGAGAAAGAAACGCAGGTTTTCTATAAAGGTTGGGTTGCGCTCGAATGTGCCATCCTGGTTTTTATTAATGCCGGTGAAGTAAGCATAATAATCTGCATGGTTCTGATCGTTGCCCATATCCCACATACGCGGAAAAACCATTTTATCTTTCGGCATAAAAACATAATCAAAATCTTTACCGGCAGGAATGTATGTATGTTCGCCTTTTTCATACTTCATGCCTTTATCAGCATAATCAACGGGCTGCGCTGTAAAGTTTTGCCCGTACAGTAAAGGGAAATCGCCATACTGATCACGGCCGAGATAACCTTCCAGTGCCTGCGGGTTATCTACGTTAAACATATCAATGGAAGGATCTGCATTGCTGCGTATCATGGTCGTAATGTAAGTGCTGTAGCCAATCAATGTAAATGCAATGCACCATAAAGCAAGCCGTAAATGCGGCCATGATTTTTTTTCAGCATACCGCAAACCCAGCCAGATACCAGCAGCAACAAGCAAAAAGAAAAATGCAAAACCGGAGAAAAAAGGAAGGCGCAGGCCATTTACAAAAAATATGTCGAATGCACCGGCGGCTTTAATGGAATATTGAATTACGCCTTTAAGGATTACGCCGAATATGATAACACCCAGCACCATGAAAATATATACGCCGCCGTATAGTTCTTTTTTGCCTTTGCCAAGGCGTTCTGTTAAAAACAATATACCAACAGCAATGATGGAAGCTAAAAATAGAAGGCCTGCAATGGTGTTATCTGCAGGAATGCCTCTTGATGCATCAGCCGCAGATTGCGCAGCCACCAGCGCCAGGATAAAGCCTGCAATGCCACCCAATAAAATGGCACGGATAAAATACTTTCTTATGGCAGCATAGTTGAAAGATGCTCTTCTTTTGAAATAATAGATCATCACAATGGCAGGAATGCATAATAAACAAAGCAGGTGCACGCCTATTGAAATACCAATCATGAAAAAAATAAAAATGAGCCATTTATCAGCGCCCGGATCGTCAGCAACACGCTCCCATTTTAAAGCTGCCCAGAATACAATGGCTGTAAAGAAAGAGCTCATGGCATACACCTCTCCTTCCACGGCACTGTACCAGAATGAATCAGTAAATGTGCCGGCCAATGCACCAATAAGGCCCGCAGCCATAATACTTCCTGCTTGCATGTTGGTTAATGGCTTTAATGCATCAGGCTGCACGATCTTCTTTGCAAAATGTGTTATCGTCCAGAATAAAAACATAATGGTAAAACCACTTGCCAAAGCGCTCATGATATTAACGGCTTTGGCAGCCGTATGCGGATCATTGCCAAACAGCACAATAAAAATTCTGCCAAGCATCACAAACATAGGCGCACCGGGCGGATGCGGTATCTGCAGTTTAAAGCAACTGCTTACAAATTCACCGCAATCCCAGAAGCTGCCGCCGGCTTCGCTGGTGAGGATATACACTGTTGAGGCAAGGGCAAAAATTATCCAGCCCGTAATATGGTTAATACGGTTATAGTTCATTTGTTTGCTGATTTATATGTGCTGTTTTATCAAGGCATGTTATATATTATGTAACCGGCGATAGTACAGGCATGAAGCACCTGTTGCGTCGCACACTTGTATGTCCGGTTCGTTATTTGGCATAGACCTCACCCCCAGCCCCTCCCGAATGGTTGGGACAGGTTCTCCAGAAGATAGGGGCTAAACGCTCCTTATATTTTATATGGGTATTAAAATTTACGCACGTCATTCCCGGCTACGACCGGGAATCTCATTATTTAAAGCGGTATAACTTTTATCAGCATTCAAACTTTCATCTGTATTATTTAATGATAACGCTTTCCGTTTAAGATCAATATTTATTTCAATAGCGCAACGATTGTTCTCGAATGTTGAATCAATCAAAAAAGTAATTGCATGGCTGTTGATATTATTGTAGCCATTCTTTTCAAGCAGTGATCTTAACCTGTCTCTTTCATTTTTTATGGTAGCGACGGTAAAGGGTTTCCCGGTTTGTAATAAACTTTCGTTCCTGGTGTTTTTTATAAGCTGGCTTATGTTTACATCCTGTATATTATAGGTTAATTTGCTCAACATAAAGGGTTCATCTTCTGTATTGCTGACAGCACCGGCAACATGCACCTTTCCATCATTCCTGAAAGCCAGCATCATTACAGCAATTAATGGCAATACCAGCAATATTTTCAGCAAGTGCTTTTGCGAAGTGCGTGTTTTATTCATCATATAAATACGTTGTTTGAGCGATGATAATGTAAAACTGCTGGCAATGCTTAACGGAGAATAACCGGTTACGCTCAGTAAAAGATATTGATAGTTTTTCCTGTCGGCCCCATTTTTTAATACGGTATCATCAGCCAGGAATTCAAGGTTTTGTTTAATGGCATGTTTCATCAGCCAGGCAAACGGGTTATACCAGTTGAGCATGCATATAAATTCAGCAATCATAACATCAATGGTATGGTTTTGCTGCGCATGAACAGATTCATGCTGAATAATATCATTCAATTCGTTTTTTGCATGCCTGTACTGGTTGATATAAATATTCCTGCCATAAGAAAAAGGCATAATATCCATATTGAGATGATATAATTTTATTCCGCTGGCTGCCTGTATTAAAACAGCATTGGCCGTTATCTTTCTTAAAGAAATTAATTGCATCATACAATGCAGGAGGCAAACGATAACACCGCTTGCAAACAATGTTACCAGCACTGCAGGAATGGTGCTATTGCTTCCGGCGGGTATATATGCATCTGCCACAGCATGTACATTTATTGATGGAATGCTCCTGATTATCCCTGATGTATTGATGGTTTGCTGCGCAACAAAATAATCCGGCCGCGCAATGGAAAAATGAACGCAAACAAACCGGCAGCCAGCAAATAAAAGCGGTTGCTGTTATAGCTGGTGAGCCGCCTCAGCACAAGCCAGTAGAAAAGATATATCACTGTATATGCTGCGGTTATTTTCATCATGTATTCAAGTAAGGCTGGCATACAGTTATTTTTTATTGTTTTCAATCATATTGATAATATCCTGCAGGTCTTTGGGTTTTAACTTCTTTTGCTTTACAAAAAAATTCACCATTTCCTTATATGAGTTGTTGAAATAGTTTTGAATAAAACCCTGCATGAATGTTTGTTTGTATTCTTCCTCGGAAACATTGGGCGAATAGATATAGGTATTGCCCAGCAATTTGCTTGTAACAAAGCCCTTCTTCTCAAGATTTTTAATAGTGGAAGCAATAGTGGTATATGGGGGTTTGGGAGCGGAAAATTCCTGTAAAAAGGTTTTTACAGAGCCTTCACCGTACTGCCATATTACCTGCATTACTTCTTCTTCCTGCAACGAAAGTTTTTCCATCTACGAATTTTTCGTAAAAATACGAAAGTCCCGTAATTAATAAATAAAATTTGCTTTTTTTTATTTGGAGAAAGAAAAATACCGGTTTTGCAGGTTACTGTGCCGGTTCATTGCTGTCAAACGCAGCTGTTGCAGCATCCAGGTGTTTTATGAATTTATCAATATCAGCGTCATAACCATACTTAATATCACTTAATATTTTCTGGTCAGCCGTAATAAACATATACAAAGGCTGGGCATTGGAACCGAATTTGGTTATTTCGTAATCAAGGTTTTTATCGCCAACATTTTCAACTTCTTCTCCCCTTGCATTCTTATATCTTTCATCAGCGGCTAATTCCGTTGGCTCATCAACATACAGGCTCACAAGCACAAAATTTTCCCTGATGCGTTTCAGCACTTCAGGATCGCTCCATACCTGCGCTTCCATTCTACGGCAGTTAGAACAGGAATAACCCGTAAAATCGAGCATGATGGGTTTATGCAAAGCCTTTGCCGCAGCAATGCCTTCATTCAAATCGAAATAAGCTGTAAGGCCATGCGGCGCTGAAATTTTATCAGCAAACTTTTTAGGCGGCAATGCAGCGGATTTTGCTGCATCATCCCCGTTTGCACTACCGTGTGCTTTTGATAAATTAAAATCGAGCGTATATTCCGGTGGTATCCATCCGCTTAAAAATTTTAAAGGTGCGCCCCACATTCCCGGCAAGAGGTATAAAGCAAATGTGAAGGCCGCTATTGCAAAAAACAGGCGTGTAATATTTATATGCTTCACCTCGCTGTCGTGATAAAACTTAAGCTTGCCCAATAAATAAAGGCCGAGCAATACGGAAAGCACCATCCATATTGCAATAAAAATTTCCCGGTCGAGAAGGCGCCAGTTATAGATCAGGTCAACATTGCTTAAAAACTTTAAGGCCATGGCCAGCTCAATAAAAGCAAAGCTTACCTTAACGGTATTCAGCCACCCACCGCTCTTCGGCATTGAATGCACCAGCGATGGAAACATGGCCAAAACAGTAAAGGGTAAAGCAAGCCCAAAACCAAAACCAAACATGCCCGCTATAGGGCCAATTGAAATGCCTTCTGAAGAAAGATAGCTTAATAACTGCCCGGCTACAATGCCTGTGCAACTAAAGGAAACAATTACCAGCGTAAGCGCCATAAAAAAAATGCCTATGTAACCTTTTTTGCCGGCGAGTTTATCGGTTTGTGTTGACCAGGATGAAGGCAGGGTAATTTCAAACATGCCAAAGAATGAAAGGGCAAATACGATAAAAATGGCAAAGAACAATAAATTGGTTACCGGGTGAATTGAAATCTTGTACAGGGTTGTATCGCCAAAAATCAATGTAAGCAGCGTAGTGGGAATACCATAAATAAGGATGATGCAAAGCGAATAGAACAATGCATTTTTACGGCCCTGTTTTTTACCGCCGTAATGATGCATGAAATACGTTATTGTTACAGGAAATAATGGATACAGGCAAGGCGTGAAAACAGCGATGAGCCCGGCAAGCAGGCCAATCCAGAAAAAATTCACCCAGCTTTTTGGCTTTTTACCTGTGATGTTTATACCGGTTATAGAAGCTTTTTCAGGCGCAACCGCCACATCAAACTTTTCTTCGCCGCTGGGAAATTCATCGCCGCTTTTGCCCAGCCATGCAAAACTGCCTTTAACCACCACGCTGTCTTCCTTTTTTATTTTTAAAGGATAGGCGATGGTTGCCGTATCGGCAAAAGCCCTGAAAGTGGTAGCTGTGCTTTTATCGTTAATTAACTGAAGATTGGATGATTGGATGATGCTTGTATCGGTAAGATATTTTGCAGCATTGCTGTCTAAATTAAGCTGCGATATAAAGGTGTCATCTGTATTCAACGGCTTTGCAGAAAACAATAAAAAACCTGAACCGAGCTTTGCCTTTATTTTAAAATATACGAGTGAATCATTTTTCCTTTCCGTGGAAAAAGAAAAACGGGGCTGATTGCTTTGCGCATGTACCTGAAAACAGCAAGGCAGCAGTATAAGAAATAAAAAAAAACTTCTAATGCAGCGGCTTTGCATTATTGTAGTTGAATAGTGAAGGGGATTGTTTTAGGAGGCATGCACATGGTTTCATTGCAAACCATATACTTAACTGTGCCGGAAAGGTTTGTTTTTACCGGCGATTTTAATTTTACCGTTTGCACAAACGATACCGTTTCTCCATAATATTTCACGTCAATCCCAAAAATTTCATCATGCACCGTTTTAGGCTTGCCGTTTTCTGTGGTTTTGCCATCAATGGTAACCAATGGGTTCTTCTTAAAAGTTACGGTTGTTGGCACCGGCCCGCCATTGGGTGTATTCATGGAATAAATATGCCAGGTCGGCTCAAGCATGGCCGAAATCGTGATGGTATATTCCTTATCTGATTTTTTTGTTGCAGCATAATTCCATTTCACGGGGTCCTGCACCTGCGCATGCAGCGTGGATAATGCGATGAATATGGCAGCTAAGGTGAATGTAAACTTTTTCATTATATCGCTAATTTAAACCTAATTCCTTAAAAATCTGTAAGCCGTCAGTATTGCCCAATGCAACCGAAGCGGCGCGTTCGGGATGAGGCATCATGCCAAACACATTATTCTGTTTATTTTTAATGCCTGCCACATTTCTCACGGCATGGTTCGGGTTAAATGCTTTGTCAATGTTCCCTTTTTCGTCACAATAATAATAAATCACCTGCTTATTGCTTTCAAGCGCGTCAAGCGTTTTTTCATCTGCAAAATACCGGCCATCGCCATGCGCCACAGGTACCTTATACACATTGCCGGCTACATTTTTAAGGTATATGTTTTTGCAAACAAACTGCTGGTTGCCGTTGGGCAATAATACGCCGGGCAGCAGGCCGCTTTCGCATAATATCTGGAAACCATTGCACACGCCCAGCACTTTTCCCCCTTTATTGGCAAATTCAATTACGCTTTGCATCATTGGGCTTAGATGTGCAATGGCGCCGCAGCGCAGGTAGTCGCCAAAAGAAAACCCGCCCGGCAGCACAATGCAGTCATCCGTGCTGAACATGCTGAGGTCTTTGTCTTTATGCCACAGCATAATAACCTCTTTATTCATATCGTTTTGCAATGCATCCTGCATATCCCTGTCGCAGTTAGACCCCGGAAAAACCACAATGCCAAATTTCATATATGTTTTTATTTATCAGCAAATAAATGCGCTAAGCGCAAGGTTACAAAAATAATCTTCCTGGTACTAATATAAGGCTAATACTTTGCAAACCAGTTGTTATATATGGAAAGGCCTACAAGCGCCCAGAAAAAGATAACGGGCAGAATATTCCGGCTGTGCGCAAATGCATAACCGGTATAAGCCGCACCGGGCAATACCACCAGCAATAATACCAAAGGATAAGCGCCTTTTATAAAAAAAACCACGGGCAGCATAAGCAACATGGCCGCAAAAAAAACCGACCAGCTTTTTCTTACCTGTATCAGCGTATTTACACCAGAGCTTTGCACGGAAAAAATGCCCCACAATATGATAAGCGTTGAAACCGAAAATGTAATAATAAACATGATGGGTGGAACCGGCATTTGAATCATATCAAATATTTGCCGGGGCTGCGGCAGAAATTTCAGGTTGCCGGTTAAAAACAGGTAGCTTATTAAAAAATAGGCAGGCGTAAGCAGGCCAAAGAGCAATACAAACCATTCATTTATTTTAAAAGAGCGTATTATCATCAGGGTAAGGAAAGCAATAATTACCAGCGGGAACGATGGATAATACAGGAGAATAGAAAGGCCGCAGAACATGCCGAAATTATAAATAGCAGCTTTGGGCCTGGACGCCGCATACAGGCTGCAGGCGCTATACAATATCCATATAAAGAGATTGCATGCAAATAGGGCCGTGCTTAAAACATTAAACTGCGGCAATAAAGCAGAGAACAGCAAAAATGCCAATGCGGCCGCATTTCCCTGCCTGGAATACATGCGTAATGCATTCAGTACAAAATTCAGTTGCAAAGCCAGCAAAAAAATAAGCAGGATAAACAGCAGCGAAGCCAGGTATGGCTGCGCCTGCTGCAAAGGCCGCAGTATATAATAAAAATAACCGTCTGCCGGGGAAATTACTACATCAGGCGGGTTTAACAGGGAATTTGTATGCAGCCCGAAACAGATGATGATGAGCCAGAAAACAGAAACCGCCGACCTGTCTTTAAATAAGGATATCACTTGTATTGCTTAAAATTCAATTTTGGCAAAGCAAAGATAATTTCTGTATTGACAAGGAATTAAAACGGAACGGCTGCCAATTTGTTTTAAATACCGGGGCATAAACTGGTAACCTCTGTCCAGGCTTTTAAGCGTGGGCGCCTCTGCCCTTTTGCCCTGCGGGTCTATGCTTTGCGCCTGCAACAGTAATGTTCTTTTTTCAAACTGGTTGAAAAGAAAATTGATCTCGCCGGAAGTGATGAATGTGCCGTAACCAATAAAGTTATCTGAGTTATCATCGTATTGCGATTTCGGCACTACGCTGGCCCACTCCATGGCGGCGGTGGAATCAAAAGAAAGCACGGCGATATTATCTGCATAATAACGGTTTATTTGCGGGCCGCCAAAGCCATAAGGGTTCATCCACGGGTAAGAATAATAACCAAAAGGGCTGCCATACATATAAAAATTTGAACTGCCCCAGTATGGGCTGCCATACAGATAGTTCCAGCGGTTATTATACACGCCCCGGCTTGAAGAATAAGCAGATTCAGACAATACGGCAAAGCCCCCGTCTTTCCTCAATATTATACTCTGCAGAAAATAATCATTGAAAGCTGCCCTTGCAGAGCCCTCGCTTTTGGCATTGCTTTTTAACTGGTCGTTAAACTCCAGCAAATTCGAGTTGACGAATGCATTAGTATTGCGGTTCCATAGCGCACAATACAGGCCATCTACATTGCCGCGTTTTTGCTTCTCATAAAACGAAGCAATTAAAACATGCCTGTTAATATTATCCACTTTTACCCTTATATCATCAAGATAAACTTTTGGCACATCTGCCACGTAGGTTGAAATATTGTCGTAGTTAGGCGGCTTCATCATCAGGGTCATGCCCTGTATTGAGCCATTATTGCTGGTAGCAGCGCTGCCTGAAGCTTTTACAAAAACCATCCAGCCATCATTGTCCAGCGCAAATTCTGTAAGAAAATCAACACGTGGCCGTATGGCAATACGCGCTTCATCTTTATTAAGCAGGCTTAACGAAGCGTCGAAGAGGCTGCGGGTAAACAAATAATTCGTTTCATCTTTACTGTTTATCTTGTAAACGCAGATCTTTTGTTTGTCTTCACTATATATTACATTGTATATTTTGTTGCTGGCAAAAAAATTGATTGCCGTTGTGTCTAAAATAACCGGCTCTCCCACTATTTTGCCTTCGCTGTTCATTTTTGCAGCCGTGCAATACACTATATTCCTTTTCTGGTATTGGTATATAAAATAGAAATAATCCCTGTATGCAATGATATCTGAGTTGATGATCTTATCGGGAAGAAAATCCATTTTCACCTTATCTGTAAGCTGCATGCCGTCATCATACACAGAAATACTGGAATTTGAGCGTACCTGTTTATGCACGAGGTACTTATCTCCTATTTTTCCAATTATGTCAAAATCAACAGACCGCACGTCGTCCCTGTCCGGAGGAGAATAAACTATTTTCTGGGCATTTACAATAAAAGGAAAAACGATAACTGCAACAAGGCAAGCCACATATTTTTGAACCATCTGTTATTAATCTTTAAGGCTAACAAATGTAAGGCTTAAAAAAAATCACCTGTTTAAATTAAAAACTAAAAATTTTAAGCCTGCATATAAAACGGGCTTCAAATTATTTCATTATACATTTGCAGTGAATTAACAGAACAAGCACCTAATAAGTGAGTAAGAGCATTAATAAAGTTTCCGCAGCGGGTTTACTTATTGCTTTGGGCATAATTTACGGGGACATAGGCACATCACCTCTTTATGTTTTCAATTCAATAATTTTTGGCAGGCAGGTAACCGAAGGCCTTGTAATAGGCAGCCTCTCCTGTATAATCTGGACGATAACCGTTCAAACCACCATAAAATATGTGTTGCTTATACTGCGCGCCGACAACAAAGGCGAAGGCGGCACTTTTGCATTATATGCCCTGGTAAGGCGAAGGCGCAAATGGCTGGTTATACCTGCCATAATTGGCGGCGCTTCCCTGCTGGCAGACGGCATAATTACGCCGCCCATTTCTATAACTTCTGCCATTGAAGGGCTTAAAAACATTCCAGCCTTTCACTACATTTCGGTAAACACCATCATGTATATAGTGCTTACCATACTGGTGATATTTTTCTTCATGCAGCAATTCGGCACCGGGTCAATAGGCAAAATGTTCGGGCCCATTATGTTTGTATGGTTTACCATGATAGCTGTTTTAGGCTGCGTGCATTTAATGGACGACCTGAGCATTTTTAAGGCTATCAACCCTTATTATGCCATTCGTTTTCTTATATATTATAAAGGTGCATTTATTTTATTAGGCGCCGTATTTCTCTGTACCACCGGCGCCGAGGCGCTTTACAGCGACCTGGGGCATTGCGGCCGCAGCAATATTCGCGTGTCGTGGCTTTATGTAAAAGCCTGCCTGGTGCTTAATTATATTGGCCAGGGCTCTTACCTGCTTGCGCACAGAACGGGCATGACGATAACCCCTTTCCTGAAAGAACAATTGCACCTGAATGCGTTTTACGATCTCATGCCGCAATGGTTTGTAATTATCGGAGTGGTAATAGCTACCAGCGCCGCCATTATTGCAAGCCAGGCAATGATCGCCGGTTCGTTCACGCTGATTGGTGAAGCGCTGCGCCTGAACCTCTGGCCAAAACTGAAAGTGAAATATCCGTCAGAAGCAAAGGGGCAGCTGTTTATACCCACCATGAACCTGCTGATGTTCCTGGGTTGTACGGGCGTTGTGCTGTATTTCAGGGAATCATCAAAAATGGAAGCCGCTTACGGGCTTGCTATTATTGTTACCATGATAGCCACTACCATTTTATTTGCCAATTTTATGGTATTGCACCGGGTAAAGGCTTTCTGGATATATGCTTTCCTCCTGTTCTATCTTGGCGTGGAAGTAACTTTTCTTGCAGCCCTGTCGCACAAGTTCCTGGAAGGCGGTTATATAACCATGCTGATCGCTGCCGTGAATTTTATTATCATGTATGTGTGGTACAGGAGCCGCAAGATAAAGAACAGGTACGTGGAATTTGTGCGGCTGGAACATTATATTCCCATGATTCAGGAATTAAGCAATGATAAATCGGTTCCCAAATATGCCACGCATCTGGTTTATATGACAAGCGCCGGCAATCCTAAAGAAATTGAGCATAAAATCATCTATTCTATTCTCAACAAAAAACCCAAACGCGCCGATATTTACTGGTTTGTGCATGTGGACACGGTGGACGAGCCTTATACCTGCGAATATAGTGTTGACCATATTATACCAAATGATATTATACGGGTTGAATTTCGCCTCGGTTTCAGGGTACAGCAAAAAATAAATCTCATGTTCAGAAAAGTGGTGGAAGATTTGGTTAATAACAATGAAGTAAATATTACCAGCCGCTATGAAAGCCTTGAACGAAACAATGTGGTGGGCGATTTCCAGTTTATCGTAATGGAAAAATATCTTTCACAAGACAATGAACTGCCTTTTCTGGAAAAAATGATTATGAAATTGCATTTCTGGCTGAAAGAAGCCAGCCTGAGCGAAGAAAGAGGCTTTGGGCTCGATCCCAGTTTTGTGACGGTTGAAAAATTTCCTTTGATGATTTCACAAATTCCACAGATATCTTTGCGCCGGGTTTTTGATGAACCAGTAGAAGAAAAAGCCCTGTAACGTTGCCTGCTGTAATTGTTGGATTTAATTTTTGAATGTGAGCAAATACATCAACCGGGTTACAGCATCCGGCCTATTAATAGCATTAGGGATTATTTATGGTGATATAGGTACCTCTCCGCTCTATGTGCTCAATGCAATTGTGAATGGTAAAATTATAACCGAAGGCCTTATTCTTGGCGCCCTCTCCTGCATAATATGGACGCTTACGCTGCAAACAACTGTTAAATATGTAATACTTACTTTAAAGGCCGATAATAAAGGGGAAGGCGGCATTTTTAGTTTATATGCCCTGGTAAGGCGGCAAAAAAAATGGCTTGTTTTGCCGGCAATGATTGGCGGTGCGGCATTATTGGCCGATGGCATAATTACGCCTCCCATTTCAATAACCTCGGCAATAGAAGGTTTAAGGCAAATACCTTTGTTTACCGAAATAACGAGAGGAACCATTGTAATAATTGTACTGATAATACTGGCAGCTTTATTTTTTGTGCAGCAGTTTGGCACAGTTTCAATAGGCAAGCTGTTCGGTCCGATAATGCTGGTCTGGTTTGCCATGCTTGCATTTTTAGGCATGCAGCATATTGCAGACGATTTCTACATTTTTAAAGCTTTAAGCCCGTATTATGCTATTGAATTGCTTACCATTTATCCTGACGGTTTCTGGATATTAGGCGCTGTATTTCTTTGTACTACAGGCGCCGAAGCTTTATATTCCGATATGGGCCACTGCGGCCGCGGCAACATTCGTATTTCATGGATATTTGTAAAAGCCTGCCTCATTTTAAATTACCTGGGTCAGGGCGCATGGCTGCTTGCTCATTACAGGGGCGTTCAGATAAGCGGGGCACTGGCAGAATCTTTTAATGCTTTTTTTGGCATGATGCCGCACTGGTTTAGAATGACTGGTATTGTTATAGCCACCGTTGCCGCCATTATTGCAAGCCAGGCGCTTATTTCCGGCTCATTTACATTAATTGCAGAAGCACAGCGGTTAAACCTTTGGCCTAAAATGAAAATATCTTATCCTACGGATGAAAAGGGCCAGTTATTTATACCCGGCATCAATACACTATTGTTTATTGGCTGTACCGGCATTGTGCTATATTTTCAGAAATCGGGCAATATGGAAGCAGCTTATGGGCTTGCCATTACCATTTGTATGATAAGCACCTCCATTCTTTTTGCCAATTATATGGCCACAAAAAGGAGTGGTAATTTCTGGATTGTTTTATACCTGCTGGTTTACCTTGCCATTGAGGTTTCTTTTTTAATAGCCAATCTTCAAAAGTTTCCGCATGGCGGTTTTGTAACATTATTGGCAGGCGGCTTATTGTTTCTTGTAATGTACACCTGGTACAGAAGCCGCAAAATTAAAAACAGGTATGTGGAATTTGTAAAGCTTGAACATTATATTCCCCTGATACAGGAACTAAGCAACGACAAATCCATCCCCAAATATGCTGCGCACCTGGTTTATTTAACCAGCGCTAATAACCATAAAGAAATTGAGCATAAGATCATTTATTCCATTCTTAATAAAAAGCCCAAACGTGCCGATATTTACTGGCTTATACATATTGATACGCTCGACGACCCTTATACCTGCGATTATTATGTGGAGCATATTATTCCCAACGATATTATACGGGTTGAATTCAGGTTAGGTTTCCGCGTACAGCAAAGGGTTAGCCTTATGTTCAGGAAAGTGCTGGAAGAACTGGTGAATAATAATGAAGTGAATATTACAAGCCGTTATGAAAGCCTTGGAAAAAATAATATAGCAGGCGACTTTCAGTTTATTGTGATGGAAAAATTTCTGAGCAACGATAATGATTTGCCATTCCTCGAAAAAATAATCATGAAATTTCATTTATGGTTAAAAGACCTTAGCCTGAGCGAAGAAAGGGGTTTTGGCCTTGACTCCAGTTTTGTGACCATTGAAAAATTCCCGCTTATCGTTTCGCCCACACCTCCTGTAAAACTGGAAAGGATCTATACAGAGCAGGATTGATGATTTGATTGCAATAAATCAATGTTCAATTGTGAGCCCCCAAAAAATGATTAGTGAATATTGATTGCTGGGCATTGATTATTGATTGTTGAATATTTACAGCATCAACCAGGTTGTACATTAAATAATCATTTCCGTTACATTCTCATCAATCAGCAGTTTCCCTGCAGTTTTAGCCTTTACTTCCTCTATACTTACACCAGGCGCCACTTCTCTTAATAAAAACCCTTCAGGCGTAATATCTATAACGGCAAGTTCGGTAACTATTTTTTTTACACACGCAAGCCCGGTTAAAGGCAGGGTGCATTTTGGCAGCAGTTTGCTTTCACCCTTTGGGTTTGTATGCTGCATGGCAACAATTATATTTTTCGCGCTTGCCACCAGGTCCATAGCGCCGCCCATGCCTTTTACCATTTTGCCCGGAATTTTCCAGTTGGCTATATCGCCTTTTTCACTCACTTCCATAGCGCCTAAAACAGTGAGGTCAATTTTACCGGCGCGTATCATGCCAAAACTTTCTGCGCTGTCAAAAAAAGCGCCGCCTTTAATTATGGTTACGGTTTCTTTTCCGGCATTAATCAGGTCAGCATCAATGTCTTCCTCCAAAGGATAAGGGCCCATACCCAGTATGCCATTTTCGCTTTGCAGCACCACCGTTAATCCTGCGGGAATAAAATTTGAAACCAAAGTAGGAATACCAATGCCCAGGTTTACATACATACCGTCTTTTAATTCGCGGGCTATGCGCTTTGCTATGCCATATTTATCTAAAGCCATTTTTGAATTTACAATTTCAGTTTACGAATTACGGTTTCTTACTGAATTTTCACGGTACGGCGCTCAATGCGCTTTTCATAATTGCCGCCTTTGAATATGCGGTGCACATAAATACCGGCTACATCAATATTATCAGGATCAAGACCGCCAGGCTCCACCAGTTCTTCCACCTCCGCTATGGTAATATCACCGGCTTTGGCCATTGAAGTAGAAAAATTCCTTGTTGTTTTTCTAAAGATAAGATTGCCCATTGTATCGCCTTTCCATGCTTTTACAAAAGCATAGTCTGCATGCAGGGCATATTCCATCAGGTAATGTCTATTATTAAAAACCTGCACTTCTTTTCCTTCGGCTATTTCTGTTCCATAACCGGCCGGGGTAAAAAAAGCAGGAATGCCCATGCCTGCCATTTGTATGCGTGTGGCCAGTGTGCCTTGCGGCACCAGGTTAACTTCCAGTTCCCCGGAAAGCAATTGCCTTTCAAATTCTGCATTTTCGCCCACGTAGCTGCTTATCATTTTTATTATTTGTTTTGTTTTTAGCAACAGGCCCAGGCCAAAATCATCAACACCTGCATTATTGGATATGCAGGTTAATTGCTTTACATTTTTTTCTTTTAAAGCAGCTATTAAATTTTCGGGAATACCGCAAAGGCCAAAACCGCCAAACATAATTACTGCGCCGTCTTCGATATCAGATATGGCAGAGGCGGCGTTATCAAAAACTTTTTTCATACATCCAGGTTAGGAATGCAAGGTAAAATGAAAATGATCAATAGGCAGCGCTGAAATTATATAGGGCGCATTTCAAATTTTCGCAGGCGGGTGGAGACATCATAGCCGTCAACTTAAGCCCGAAGGGCTCAAACCCTGCCTGCCGGCAGGCAGGGTTCAATAGCCCAAATAAAATCCAGGGGAATGAAGCAGAAAATAAGCATTAAGGCTGATATTCCACCACCACTTTTGCATTTTTCTGTGTATCGCTCGACACAAATAACTGGTACCGCTTGCCGCCTGTTGTTATAATCATTAAAGCGGTATTTGGCGGAATGGAGCCGAGATTGTCTGCCACCATCACAAACTCGTGCATGGTATTGCCGGCATCAGCTTTTACATTAA
Organism: Parafilimonas sp.; assembly: GCF_047606085.1. GTDB lineage: Bacteria > Bacteroidota > Bacteroidia > Chitinophagales > Chitinophagaceae > Parafilimonas. The sequence continues at coordinate 28,685 of NZ_JASGEX010000039.1, read as the reverse complement.
TAACAACCGGTTTATCCGTAAGGCCTTTTTTCCAGGCAATCACCTTGTTATTGTGATACACCGTAATGGTATCGCCATCAATATCGCCATTATCGTACAACTCAATTTTTATATCGGGCGAATTGGTGGTAATGGTTTTAATAAGCGGGTTGCTTCTTGTTTTAATTACATCCGGCACTGGAACTTCCTTATGCACAACATCCGGCGCCTGTGCGGGCGGCTGCGTTTTCACAACCGTATCCGGCTTTGCGACAGGCGGGTTTACCGGGGTTGCATTTTTTGAGGCTGCATTTGCTTTTTTAATACGGCTTATCAAATCATTCACCTGGCTGGTATTGGCTACATCCGGTTCACCGTTAAAATCAGGCAGTTTCTTTTTAAGGGCGGCAATTGTTTTGGGGCCAGCTACGCCATCGGCCGGAACATCCAGGGCAGCTTGCAATCTTTTTGTATTTGCTTTGGCAATATCATTTGCCGGCGCAGGTGTGGCGGCCGGAGGTAGCGGCGCTGATGTATTTGCTTTTTTAATGCGGTCAACCAGTTTATTAATAGCATCGGTATCATTAAAATCGGGCGCATCGCTTACATCGGGCAGCTTTCTTTTAAGCGCAGCCATGGTTTTGGGGCCGGCTACGCCATCGGCCGGAACGCCCAATGCCGATTGCAATTTCTTTGTATTGGAAGCTGCTATATTATTTTTATTGGAGGGTTTGGGGCCAATACGGTCTTCCGGCGAAGGAGCGCCAGGCTTTTTTTTGAGCAGAAAATCTTCTTTTTGAAAATCTGATTCTTCTACTCTTTCCAGGTAAACGGTGCCACTGCCACAATCTGTTTTACTGTTTATATTTATGCTTGTAAATGTACCGCTGAGCGTTTCTTTTCCATTTTCCTTTGCATATTCCAGGTCGCAGGTCATGGCGCAGGCATCACTGCCCCTCTCCATTTTCAGTTCAACCAGCTTCAGTTCCTTTATAAGGGCGCTTCCGGTTTTAGGGAACCATATTCCTTCAAAAATGGCTTTACCATAAAAAACCGTGGTACGATAGGAATAAGTTACACCCCTTATGGAGTTATTGTTTTGCTGGTCTATCTGCACTTCATATTTGTAATATTCCTGAAAAGGGGGCTTCCCTGCATAAAAACTGCCGCGCCAGATACCGGTTAAATTTTGGGCAAAAGCCGGGCACAGAAAAATCGTTAGCAATAGAATAAAAAGAAAGCGCTTCATGTTACAAATCTAATTTTCAGCATTAAAAGGAAGCGTTAAGGTTTGAATTAACAGCACAAACTGCATTCAGCGTGGTTTCCATACTACTTCAGCCATACCCAGTTGCCGTGCGGTAAAGCGGGCCAGCACAAAAAGATAATCGCTTAAGCGGTTAAGATATTTAACAATAAGCGGTTCAATAAATAATTCTTGCTGCTGCATATTTACACATAAGCGCTCCGCCCGCCGGCAAACACAACGGGCAATATGCGTGGATGAAACAGCCGCGTGGCCGCCCGGCAGAATAAAGTTTTTCATAACGGGCAGGCTTTCATTCATGCCGTCTATTTCTTTTTCAAGCAGAACAATGTCATCTTCCCATAGATCGGGAATATGCATGCCTGTTTCCTTTTCCGGATCGCAGGCAAGCGATGAACCAATAACAAATAAACGATCCTGCACCTGTTTTAAAATATCGCGCTGATGCGCATCGGGCATATAATCCGTTACGAGGCCTATATGTGAATTTAATTCATCAACCGTGCCATAGGTTTCTATACGGATATCGTTTTTGAAAACCTTTGTTCCGCCAATAAGAGCCGTCTTTCCCTTGTCGCCGGTTTTTGTATAAATTTTTGCTGACATAAGGTAAAGGTAAACACTTGCCTGTAATGCAGGCCGGGGTTTTGGATAGCCTGCCAGCAGCATGAAATCTATTTGGAACGCAGCCAGCTTTCCGGGTTAAGATAACCGCCGCTGCTGTTTTCAACCATAAAAATTACTTCCCCATCACCATCCTGGCCGCGGTCTGCAGCGCCAAGCACCGTACCGGCATGCACCTCTGTGCCTGAGCTAACTTTTATATTGTTAAGGTTGCTGTATGCCGTAAAATATTTACCATGCCTTATTACAACAGCCTGGCCATTGCCCATATCGAACACGCCGGATACCACCCCGTCTGCAACAGATTTAACGGAGGTGCCGAGCGGCACCGAGATATTTATACCGGAATTATTTCCTACTATTTTGGTGCCCGGCACCGTATAGGAACCAAAAGGAATGCTTACCACACCCGAACTTACAGGCCAGGGCAAACTGCCCCTTCTTGTTTCAAAATTGATAGAAGTTATTTTATCCTCTTCTGTTGACTCGAGCACATTATAAACACGGTTGCTTTTAGGCGCTGCATTATTGCCGGATGCCGCCGGTGTTGCAGCGTCTGTGGGCGTTTTGGGATTATCCGTGGCAGCCGTGCTGTTTGAAGGGGCATTGGCTTTAGCTGCGGCGGCAGCTTCTCTTTTTCTTTGTTCTTCCAAAGCCTTTAAACGAGCGGCTTCCTTACGTTTCGCCTCAGCAATTTCGCGGTTGATGATAGCCTGCAAAGCGCCTTTTAACTTCTGCTGGTTGCGCTGGTTTTGTTTTATCTGCAGGGCAACATCGCTTTCACGGCCTTTCAGGTCTTTCAAAACATCATCCTGTTCTTTCCGGTCTTCCTGTAAAACACCCAACTGCTTGCCCTGCTCAACCAATGTAGATTTTTTTTCTTCTTTGTTTGATGTAAGCTGCCCGATCTTTTGTTCAATTACCGCCTGAGTTTTTTTAATGGTGCTTACCTGCGTTTCGCGGTATTCCCGGTAGCTTTTCAGGTATGCAACCCGTTTAACAGCATCATTAAAACTTGTAGCAGAAAATATAAAGTTGAGGTAATCGTAGTTACTGCGGTTTTTATAGGCAAATACCAGGCTCTTGGCATAATTCATTTTAAGTGAATCAAGCTCCCGCCTCATCCTGTTTATATCAAGCTGGCTGGTATAGATCGTGTTGTCAAGCCGCTTTAAATCTTTATTGATATTATTGATAAGCGCATTGCGGGCAGCAATTTTTCTCTGCACCAGCGCCAACTGGCTCAGCGACTTTTTTTTGCTTGATTTAATCTGGTTTAACGTGCTGTTTAGTTCAGCAATCTCGCGTTGCAGTTGCTGCTGTTTCTTTTGTATATCTTCTTTGCTTTCATCCTGCGCAGCCGCCGCCAATGCTATGCTTAAGCATATAAAAGCTGCAAACAGTTTTTTTATCATGAACAGGTATTGTTTGAGGTGATTGCCGCTAAATTAACGATACCAAAGGCTTAATCGTATTTAACACGGTAATTTTTTGAAATTGTAAACACAAAACTCTGCGGCTGGTTGAAATTATAGTCTTTAAAATTCAGTGTAAGGCTTGATGGGGTTTTGCCGGTTACTGCAATGTCCCTGCCGGCAGAAAAGCTAATACTATCAACTGTATGATAATCGTTATAAAAAATGTTAGCGCCGGTTACATCGCTGTTATTAATGGTTTGAAAATTACTTTGCCCCAGCAAAAATCCATTTCTTGTAAACGAATACATATAACGCAGCATTTCATCTGCCTTTGTAACGGTGATAGAATCTTTTTTAACCTGGAAATTATTGCTGCCATTCAATACGGCTTTGCCTAAAATGATATGCTGAAACTCGCTGAAACCAAGCGGCAGCTTCGTTACTTTCTGAAGATTTTTTATACTGCTTAGCTGCACGGTATTCTCCAGCTTGTTTATTATTTTAACACTGTCGGGCGTAACCAAAACCCTTGCACCTTCAATATTAAGCGGCCCTGTTATTGAAATCCAGATAATGCTGTCTCTAAGCATTTTTATGTAAACGGTGGCACTGCCGGCCATCTTCGGAGAGCTGAAGCTTGCCTTGGCCCGGCCATAAAATGTAGTAAAATTTAAAGGCACATTGGCCACATCCATCAATTGATTTTTCAAAATCTCTGCTGAATCAACCGGCTTTAACTTAACGGCCGGCGATGAGCTTATGGCTGAATCATTAACCGTTCGCTGTGCTTTTTTTGCAGTACGGCAACCAATGCCTGCTATCAACCCAAAAACCATAATGATAAAAAATATGCTCTTCATGCTTTTATTTTCCTGTGTGGCCAAACCCGCCATCGCCACGTTTGGATTCATTTAAAATTTCCACTGCTTCCCAGGCTGCCTTTACAACCGGCTGAATAACCAGTTGGGCAATTCTTTCGCCATGCTGTATGGTAAACGCTTCGCCGGAAAGGTTAATCAGAATTATTTTCAATTCGCCTCGGTAATCACTGTCAATGGTGCCGGGCGTATTTAAGCAGGTAATGCCGTGTTTAATGGCCAGCCCGCTGCGCGGCCTTACCTGCGCCTCATAACCCAAAGGCAATTCAATAAACAGGCCAGTTGGAATTAATGCCCGCTGCATGGGCAATAGATTAACAGGAAATTCCAGGCTGGCCCTCAGATCCATGCCCGATGAACCTTCCGTTTCATACGCCGGCAATGCGTTTGCGGAATTGTTGATGATTTTGATGCTAACAGACTGCATTGTTATTTTAATTTTTAAAACACTCAATATTCAATACGCAATAATCCCCGCCTGACGGACGGGCAGGAATGTTCAATTATGAACGCTTCGAAAAAATGAACATTGAATATTGATTGTTGAGCATTGATTATTCTTCTTCCAATTTTTCCAGCAGCACCGATGCATACGCCACCACGCCTTCTTCCCTTCCCACAAAACCCAGCCTTTCTGTTGTAGTGGCTTTAATGGAAACGTCTTTTTCATTCAGCCCTAAAATATCCGCAATTGCTTTTTGCATTTGCGGAACATACGATTTTATCTTGGGCGCCTGCAGGCACAGGGTGCTGTCTATATTCACCACCTTATAATTTTCTTTTTGTATAACCCGGCTCGTTCTTGCCAGCAATATCTTGCTGTCAATGCCTTTAAATTCATCAGACGTATCTGGAAAATGTTCGCCAATATCGCCCAAACAGGCAGCGCCCAGCATGGCATCGCAAACAGCATGCAGTAAAACATCCGCATCACTGTGGCCAACCGCGCCTTTTGTATGCGGTATTTTTATACCGCCAAGCCAGAAATCCCGGCCTTCTTCCAGCCTGTGAAAATCTATGCCCGAACCTATCCTGATATTCATAATTGTTATATGCTGCCGCTAAGGCGCCGGGACACAAAAAAGTTTAAATGATAAACCTGAGCCTTTGTGACATATCCTTTTAAACCGGCCTTTTAAGTTTTATGAAAAAAGCGAAGGTAACCGCCTTCGCCTTAAACTTTATTTAAATTGTATTGAAATAATGTTATTCCTGTTCACCAAAATCAAATAAAAGGCTGAAGCGCAAGGTATTTGACAGGGGGTTTCTTGTAACACCATTGCCGGACGGGGCCAGATAAGAGAAGTTAAAACCATATATCTGGTATTTTAAACCCACGCCGGCCGTAAAATAACTGCGGTTGCCCATTTGCTTTGTTTCCTTATAATAGCCTGCGCGTAGCGAAAACATATTATCATACGTATATTCTGCGCCCAAAGAACCTGAGTAAGCATTATCACTAAACGATTTAAACCAGCTGCTGAAAACGCTTTGTGCATGGTATTCATTACGTGCATCTTCAGAGGTGTCAGTGGGAAATGCAGGTACCAGCAATTTATTTACTTCGGCGGTAAGTGTAAGCTTATGTATTTCCTGGAAGGCCCAGGTATAAGCGCCGCCAATGCCCATATTAGCAGGAATGAAGTCTTTGGTTTCAGCATTATCAGTATAACCGATTTTGCCGCCAAGGTTGGAGAGGGAAACACCGTATCTGGCCCCCTGCCCGTTTTCATCCGTATCGTCACCGAATAATGAAAGATCGGCGGCAATGGTGCTCCCGGCCTTATAGGCAACACCGTTATTTGGCGGGGCGCCGTTTGCTAAATCAGAATTGATATATCTCAATGCTACGCCCAAACCCAGTGTGCCGGATATTTTTCTTGAATATCCCAGGTCAAGGGAAAATTCAAACGGCCGGCCGGAACCGGTTGGTGTGCCCGTATAATCCGTAAAGTCAATTTGGCCCAAATTAAAATATCTTATGCCCGCAGAAAAAGCCTGGTCTTCATCCAGCTTATGATAACCTGCCAGTGTAATCATGTACACATCTTTGGCAATATCGGGCAGCCAGGGCGTATAAGTTACACTTATTGCTGTTGGCGATGCGGCAAAAGGCGTTTTGGCAATATTCCAGTAAGCTGCATTGGCATCCGGAGAAATTGCTATACCTGCATCGCCCATACCGCCGGCACGGGCATCGGGCGAAATTCTAAGAAAAGGCGTGGCTGTTGTTATGATATTGGTTTGTGCAATACCGGAAGACAGAAAACAGCAACCTGCAAGCAACCAACAAGCCGGCAGCAGTAATTTTTTTAGCATCATTTGTATGTTTTAATCATTTTGGTTTTATCGTCACATTGGCTTTTAGGGCTAACAACTGACTAATGGGTATAATTTTTTCGATAGGAAAGTATTTAGACGATTAAAAATAGCTGGTTAGTGTGGCAAATGTGCAATATTTTTCAAATTTTTATTTAATAATCCGTAAAAAGGATTTAAAGGCAGCTTAAAAATCACGGCTTCTTATTTTTTTCACGGATGATCTTATAAACTTTTATAGCGCTCATTAATACCACTACAAAACATACCAGGCCAATCAATCCCCAAACAAAACTTATGCTTTGTTTTACGGTTGCCAGCATTACAATTGCCACCAAAAATACAGTAGCCACTTCATTCCATATACGCAACTGCTGGGAACTATATTTAAATATGCCATGCATTTGCTGGTTAAAGATTTTGTGCATCGAAAAATGATACCCGTATAATAACAATACAAAGCAAAGCTTTACCAGCAGCCAGCGCCCTGGCCGGGTAAAAAGCACCGGTTCCCATCCGCCAAAATGCAGCACCAGCAAACCAAATATTAAAGTAAGAATGGCCGAAGGCCAGGTAATGCCAAACCAAAGCCCTTTCATCATTACGGCAAACTGGTTGTGCAAAGCCTGTTGCACGGCAGGTTCTTTTTCGTTGGCTTCCGTGTTATAAATAAAAAGCCTCGGCATATAAAACAGGCCTGCAAACCACGTTACCACAAAAATAATATGCAATGCTTTTAAGTACAGGTATGACATAATCGTATTTATTGAAACAACATTTCTTCGCTGCCGTTAAAACAGTCTCTTATCCAGCAGGCAACAGTTTGCACCCACAAAGGCTGTGTGTTCATGCAGGGGATGAATTGAAAAGACTCGCCGCCCGCATTTAAAAAATCCTTTTTTGCCTGTATGGCAATTTCTTCCAGCGTTTCAAGGCAATCGCTTACAAATGCCGGGCATACCACCAATAATCTTTTTATACCTTCCCCGGGCAGGTTAGGCAGCCGCTCCTGCGTGGAAGGCAACAGCCAGGGGTCGTTGCCAAGCCTTGACTGGTAGGTCTGCTCCAGCTTTTCTTCGGGAATATTTAAAGCTTTTGCCACAAGTTCCGTGGTAACGACCGTTTGATGCCGGTAACAAAACTTATGCGCCGGCGAAGCCACGTGGCAACAATCATGCACCTGCATGCAATGATGGCCGGTCATGTCGCCTTTTATAATATGCCGTTGCGGCAAACCATGATAACTGAACAATATTTTATCATATTCCTTTTCAAGGTATGGCCTTATACTTTCGCTTAATGCGTAAATAAACTGCTCATTGTTATAAAACGGCTTTACCGTTTTTAATACGGAAGCGTATTTCTTTTTCCTGTGCTGGTGCTTTATGTCCTCTACCGCGGTTTCATAACTGCTCATAGCGTAATGCGGGTACAGCGGCAGCAATAAAATTTCTTTTAGCTGCGGGTTTTCTGCATGCAGCTTCTTTAATACAGATGCCGCAGAAGGATTTTGATAACGCATCACCAGCTCAACCGGCTCTTCAAAATTTTGCTGCACGGCTTGTTGGAGCTGCCTGCTTATTACAATTAAAGGCGAGCCTTCATCCGTCCATATTTTACGGTAAGCTTCTGCAGAATTTTTTGCCCTGAAGGGAACAATAATGCCTCTTACAAGCAAGGTTCTTAATAACCAGGGTTTATCAATAACCCGCTCATCCATTAAAAACTCGTTGAGGTATTTCTTTACGTCTTTTACTTCTGTTGAGCCGGGCGAGCCCAGGTTCATTAATATTATCGCACGGGAATGCTGGTTCATAAAGCCACAAAAATAAAATCTGTTTACGTGAAACAATAACTAACGGTGGTCATTAAACCATAAATTCCCTTTAAAAATGAAGCCGTTACATGATTCATTAAAACATTTCGTTTCCATCTTCCATTAAAACATGACACATAAATGACACTTTGCCTGACATTAATCATATTTATAGGATAGATGCAAATTATTTTTGCAGCGTTTGATATAACAGGATGGATATACATAAATTTTGCGTAGCCGGAATAAATTATAAGAAAGCAGACGCTGTATTACGCAGCTTATTTGCAGTAAACGACGATCAATATTTTTCTATTCTTAACAATGCCCCTTCATTTGGGCTGAAAGAAGTTTTTGTGCTTTCAACCTGCAACCGTACTGAAATATATGGCTTGACGGACAATGCGGAAGACCTCATCAGCCTGCTTTGCCTTTATACACCGGGCAACGTTAAAACCTTTACCAGTTCAGCTTACATAAAAAAGGGCCACGAAGCCATTGAGCATATATTTAATGTAGCTGCCGGGCTTGATTCACAAATACTGGGCGACTACGAAATTGTGGGCCAGATAAAAACGGCCACCCGGTTTGCCAGGCAGCATGGTTTTCTCGGCGCTCATTTAGACCGCCTGGTGAACAGTGTGCTGCAATCATCCAAACTTATCAAGAGCACCACGGCATTAAGCGGCGGCACGGTTTCTGTGGCATTTGCAGCTACACAATACATTAAAAAGCATGTAAAAAATATCGGCAATAAAAAAATATTATTGCTGGGCACAGGCAAGATAGGCAGCAGCGCCTGCAAGAACCTGGTGGATTATCTTGGCGCAAAAAACATCACACTCATAAACCGCTCGCCCGAAAAAGCAACGGAGCTTGCGGCAGCACTTGGTTTAACCACAGCTGCTATGGAAGATCTGGAAGCTGAAGTAAATGCCGCCGATATTATTGTGGTGGCCACCAATGCGCCACAACCGGTTATACTGTCTTCGCATATTAAAACCAGCAAGCCCAAACTAATCATAGATCTTTCCATTCCGTTTAACGTGGAAGAAAGCCTTGGCCGTTTGCCCAATATGCGCCTGGTAAATGTGGACGAATTATCGAGGCTGAAAGATGAAACGCTTAAAAAGCGTGAAGCCGAAGTGCCGAAGGCAAAAACCATTATAGCCGAATCAATGCAGGATTTTGTGGAATGGTATTATATGCGCAGGCATGTGCCTATGCTTAAAGACCTTAAATTAAAACTGAAGGAGCTTCACTCCCACACCTTCATTTCCAATGCAGCCAGCCCGCTTTGTGAATCCACCGTCAATATCAAAATCCAGCGCGTGGTGAACGAAACCGCCTGCAGGATAAAAGAAACCAATACCAAAGGCTGCCATTACATTGCTGCGATAAATGATTTTATTTGCACTGCATAAAAACATGGCGAATACAGTTATACGAATAGGCACAAGGGAAAGCCCGCTTGCCGTATGGCAGGCTGCACAGGTACAAAACCTGCTTGCTGCACAGAACCTGCAATCTGAACTGGTATATATAAAAAGTGAAGGCGATACGGATTTGATAACACCTTTATATGCTTTGGGTGTTCAGGGTATTTTTACAAAAACATTAGATGCCGCTTTGCTGAACAACAGGATTGATATTGCCGTTCATTCCATGAAAGATGTGCCGGTACAAATGGCGGAAGGCATTGTGCAGGCTGCGGTTTTAAAACGCGGTTCGTATAGAGATATTTTTGTTCCGCATCCAAATTTGTATGACCGAAAAGCAAAGGTTAATAAAGTATATGTAAGTCATTTGGAAGAATCTGGAAAAAAGAAAAAAACAGAAAGAATATCTTTTCCGTTAAGAGAACATTCTGACAATCCTGAAGCGTTAGAAGATATTGTGGTTGCTACCAGTTCTGTTCGCCGCATTGCACAATGGCTTAACCGTTTCCCGGATCATAAAATAGAAAATTTAAGGGGTAATGTAAATACCCGTTTAAGAAAATTAGGCGAGAGCAACTGGCATGGAGCTATTTTCGCTGCTGCAGGCCTGGAACGAATTGGCTTAAGGCCGAAGAATGCCATTGAATTAAACTGGATGCTGCCTGCGCCTGCGCAGGGGGCCATTACTGTTGTATGCAGGAAGGATGATAAAAAAGCGCTTGAATATTGCAGGCATTTCAATGATGAAACAACTGCTTTGTGCGTAAAGATTGAACGGGATTTTCTAAAAACGCTGATGGGCGGGTGTTCAACACCAATCGGCGCTTTGGCTGCTGCAGGAACTAAATATGTTCATTTTAATGGAAACATTTTATCGCCCGATGGAAAAGAGAAATTAGATATTGCAGTTAACTTTCCATTATCAAACGCCGGGGATGTTGGGAAAATAGCAGGAGAAGATATTTTGTCAAGAGGCGGCGATAAGATTATTGAGCAGATTCGCAATGCCGGCAAATAATACTTCCATACTAATCACAGGCGAGCTTGCGGAAGGCTTACTGCAGCAACTTACTTCTAAGGGATTTAATGTTGATGTGATCCCATTCATTAAAACAGAAAGCATTCAACCGGCAATTATCCAGCAGGAAATTGAGCGCATCGCAACGCTTGATGCAACAGTTATTTTTACAAGCGGCAATGCTGTTGAAGCTGTCTCACCTCTTTTATTAAACAAAAAAATTAATTGGAAGGTTTATTGCGTTGGCGAAAAAACGAAATCATTGGCTGAGAAATTATTAGCTGGCATAACCCTTGCCGCTGTGGCTGATAATGCTATACATCTCTCGCAAAAAATAATCGGCGATAATAACGCAGCCGAAGTTTATTTTTTTTGCGGAGATAAAAGAAGGGATGAATTGCCGGCGCTTCTTTTACAGGAGAATATGCATGTGCATGAAGTTAAAGTTTATACCACAACTGTTTTTCGATACAAACTTTCCAAACCATATAATGCGGTGTTGTTTTTCAGCCCAAGCGCAGTGAAAGGCTTTTTCTCAGCGAATACAATCCATGCGCCAACCGCTTTATTTGCTATTGGCGATACCACTGCGGCTGAAATAAGAAAATATACTTCCGCCAATATTATCATGAGCGAGCAGCCCGGAAAGAAGGAATTGGTGGAAAAGCTGCTTGCATTTTTTTAACCCGGATAATCTGGTAAGATAGGAACCTTTTTACAATAACACACTGATCGCAAACAAGTTTTGCCCTGATTTTTTTTGACTTTAATTTATAAAAATTAGTCCTACATTTATTCCAACGATTCGCCCCAACTGTTCATTAACAGCGGGTATTTCTTCACTTAAATTTAAATCCCATGGTCGAAACAGAAATCTCCCAGTTTACCAGGGAATGCAACGATTGGAAAGAAACTTTGCGTTCCCATCGTGATGAATTGCACCAGATGCAAACCACGTTACAACAGGCAGTCAATCATCCTTTATCCAAAGAAGAACAAACCGAACTGGAGCATCTTCAAAACCAGTTGCACATTCAGCTTATCAATATTCACGATTTAAAACAGGCAGTAAAATTGCACGACCGAAAGCTGCACAGCGATGTCTCGGATAACCCTGCGTTTTCTGATAACGTGTATGCCTATCACGAAAACCTCAATGAAGATTATCAGTCGCTTGAAAATACAATAAACGAATTGCGTGAACAGGTGGATAATTTTATACACCAGATTCAATAACATTCGTAAAAACGCTTTCTTTTTAATTACCATTTGAATGCGGCAGGGCTATTGCCTGCTGATAGCATGCAGCGTTCAAATGGTTTTCTACTGATGATAAAATATATGCTATGCCAGAATTTGATACTGCACACGTTAAATCAATTGTCTTGCTCGGCCATGCCGGCGCCGGCAAGACTACCTTAGCGGAGTGCATGCTATATGAAGCCGGATTAATAAACCGCCGCGGCACTGTTGCAGAAAAAAATACGGTAAGCGATTACCACGAACTGGAACAGGAACGCGGCAATTCTATTTTTAGTAAACTCCTGCACACCAAATGGCGCGGTTATAAAATAAATATTACAGATACGCCGGGTTATGATGATTTTGTTGGTGAAGTAATAGCTGCATTGCGTGTGGCTGATACAGGCGTTATGTTGTTAAATGCTGTGAATGGCGTTGAAGTTTCAACAGACATTATTTGGGAATATACCGAACAGTTTAAAACCCCGATGATTTTTGCCGTAAACAAATTAGACGACGATGATGCAGATTTTGACCGCACGGTTGCCGAAGCAAAAAATCATTTCGGCGGCAAGGTGCAGGCAGTACAATATCCGCGGCAGCAGGGCGCAGGCTTTCATGAAATAATTGATGTGCTGCGCATGACGATGTATAAGTTTAAAGATGCCGGCGGCAAACCTGAAAAACTACCTATCCCTGATGATGAAAAAGCAAAGGCTGATGCACTGCACCGTGAACTGGTGGAAGCTGTTGCCAGCAACGATGAAACTTTGATGGAAAAATATTTTGATAAAGGCGAGCTCGATGAAGATGAAATGAAAGTTGGTCTAAAAAAAGCAATGATTAATCATGATATATTTCCATTGTTTTGTTTAAGTGCAGAACGTAATATGGGCAGTGGCAGGCTGATGGGTTTTATTGATAACGTTTGCCCCAGCGCCAATGAAATGCCGCCGCAGAAAACCATTAAGGGCGAAGATGTTCCCTGCGATGAAAAAGGCCCTGCATGCATGTTTATTTATAAAACCGTAAGCGAGCCGCATGTGGGCGAACTATCCTTTTTTAAAGTGTATTCCGGTTGTATTAAAAGCGGGATGGAACTGGAGAATGAAAGTACAGGCGCTATTGAAAAAATAAACCAGTTGTTTTTGGTAGAAGGCAGCAAGCGCATGAACGTGAATGAGCTTTGCGCCGGTGATATTGGTGCAACACTTAAGCTAAAGAATACCCATGTAAACAACACCCTGCATGCAAAAGGTAAAAGTTATGAATTAAAACCAATTGAATTTCCGCCACCCAATATTACAGTTGCCGTTGAATCAACCAAAAAAGGCGAAGAAGAAAAATTATCGCAGGCATTGCATCAGTTAAAGGAAGAAGATCCAACCCTGATCGTTGAGTTTTCGCCTGAGGTGAAACAGATGTTGATTCATGCACAGGGTGATATGCACCTGGCCGTAGCCAAATGGAAGATCGAGCACAATTTTAAAATAGAAATAAGGTTTGAAAAGCCGCGCATCCCCTATCGTGAAACTATACGCAGAGAAGCAGATGCTAATTATCGCCATAAAAAACAAAGTGGCGGCGCCGGGCAGTTTGGTGAAGTGTTTATGCGCATTGAGCCCTGGTATGAAGGCATACCTGAACCGCATGGTTTAAATGTGCGGGGCCGCGATACGTATGATCTTGACTGGGGCGGCAAGCTTGTTTTTTATAACTGCATTGTTGGCGGCGCGATAGATGCCCGTTTCCTGCCATCTATATTAAAAGGTGTGATGGAAAAAATGCATAATGGCCCGCTTACCGGTTCGTATGCAAGGGACATTCGTGTATGCGTATATGATGGGAAAATGCACCCGGTTGACAGTAATGATATTTCCTTTAAGATAGCAGGTTTGCAGGCTTTCAGGCAGGCGTTTAAAGATGCCGACCCGCAGATACTTGAACCTGTTTATAAAGTAGAAGTGCTTTGCCCTGATGATCTCACCGGCGCTGTTATGGGCGACCTGCAAACACGCCGCGCCATTGTGGAGGGCATAGATGCAGAAAGGAATTTTCAAAAAATAACAGCCAAAGTGCCGCTGGCAGAAATGGATGGCTACTCGTCTTCGCTTCGGTCATTAACACAGGGCCGGGCAAAGTTCAGGAGCAGCTTTGCTGAATATGCACCGGTGCCTTACGACCTGCAGCATAAACTGATGGATGAATATAGCCGGAGCGCGAAGGAAGAAGTAGTGTAAGAATAATACAGGCATCTAATAAAAGGCGATGCGCTGATTGATAATAATGATTTCAATCTTTCTGTTTTTGCGGGCAACAACAGTTAAAAAACCAGCATCATTAAAAATGGAATAAGCCGCCCATAATGCTGAAGCGGCTTATTCCATTACACAAGGCATGATTATTCATCATGCCCATAGAATTTTTGCTTTTGCGTTTTTGAAAAACTGCTCACTTTTTTCTTCTGTTCAGCGGTGAGTATTGCCGCTATATTTTTTTCCCCTTCAGCCTGGTATGTTTTCAATTTGCTGGCCTTTTGCGCTTTTGTTAGGCTTTTGTCATTTTCAAGCGCCTGCTTTTTCGTTTTTAGCGACGCATATTCAGCTTCAACCTTGGTTTTCTGACCGGCAGTAAGATTCAATTTAGTATAAAGCTCATCTTTGTTATTTGATGCTTTATCAATTTTTTGTGCCTTCTGGGAGTTGGCAGGCTGTTGCGAAAAACTGCTCATGCTTCCCAAACTAATTACGAATGCTAATAATAAACTTTTCTTCATAATGTATTATTTGAGTTTAAATAAAGACTTGTTTCAGTAAACAAATTTAAATCCACAGGCAGCAAATAAAAGTTAAGAGCGGTGAAACAGGTTTTTTTGCCGGAATTTGCTGCCAGCCGGAGAGCAAAGGAAAATTTGGTGTAAGGATAAAACATTATGTAGAACAAAGGCAATAATGCAAACCAGTTAAAAATCAACATCGCAGAACCGGCTGCCGGTATTTATTATAAGATATGAACCGGCAGATAGCAGTTACAGCTCATAAAATTCATAAAATAATAACAGGTAAACGCTTTTAAAATAACAGCCCCTGCAAAATTGCAGGGGCTGTTATTTTAAAATATTTCAAACAAAATCAATATTCATCCTCATTAAACAAAAAGTCTTCCTGGCTTGGATAATCCGGCCATATATCCTCAATGCTTTCATACACTTCGCCTTCATCTTCCAGTTCCTGCAGGTTTTCAACCACTTCAATCGGCGCGCCGGAGCGTATAGCATAGTCAATCAACTCATCTTTTGTTGCAGGCCAGGGCGCATCTTCCAGGTAACTGGCTAATTCTAAAGTCCAAAACATTGCCTTTCAAATTTTGCGCAAATGTAAGTGTTGTAATGAAATTACCAAATGCAGTTTTTTTTCCAGGCTGTTATAGTTTTCCAAACCTTAATAATTTGTGCAGTTGCCTGTATTTGCCTCATCTTTGATGCATTATTAAACGGATTGTTTTGAATTTGATTTTGGTAATGAGCAGGAGGAACTTAACTCATCACGGTGGGGCCTGTCCCGCACCTGATGCGGGATCACTCCCTTGTACTGAGAAATAAATGGCAGCTATAAGCTCTCTTTGCAAGCTGCTTTATCAAATACGGAATTCACCAAAATCCTACGTTCGTAAATTCAAAACGGCTAATTAAACACCCCGCCGCGGCGGGGATGGAGGCGGTAGGGGCTTATGCTTGCAGCAAAAAATATCAAAAAAAATTACGGCCAGGTAGAAGTTTTAAAAGGCGTTGACATCAGCATAAACAATGGGGAAATAGTGAGTATTGTGGGTTCTTCCGGCGCCGGCAAAAGTACTTTGCTGCACATACTTGGCACGCTGGATGTGCCCGATGCCGGCGGGATATTTATAAATAGTGTTCCTGTGCACAGTTTAAAGGGTAAAAGACTGGCAGATTTCCGTAATCATCATATCGGCTTTGTATTCCAGTTTCACCATTTGCTGCCTGAATTTACAGCTCTGGAAAATGTTTGCATCCCTTCGTGGGTTGCCGGCAACAGCAAAAAACAAGCAGCACAGCAAGCCATACAGTTGCTGGAAACATTAGGCTTAAAAGACAGGATTGATAACAAGCCCAGCCAGCTCAGCGGTGGCGAACAGCAGCGTGTTGCTGTAGCAAGGGCGCTCATTAATAAACCCGATATTGTTTTCGCCGATGAGCCTACGGGCAACCTCGATTCCGTTCATGCCAAAGAACTGCATGAATTATTTGTTCAATTACGCAACCAGTTTAAACAAACATTTCTCATCGTAACCCACAATGAAGAGATGGCGCAGATGAGCGACCGTATCTTGCACATGAAGGATGGGGTTATTGTTGAAAGCTGAATGTTTAATGTTTAAAGTTCAAGCGTTCACAAGTTCAAATGTTCACGGGTTAACTGCATTCGCAGCAATCCAACATTAAACTTTAAACATTAAACAACTTGTGAACAAGTGAACCCGTAACCCAGTGAACATTTATATTTGCATCCCAAAATAAAAAAGCAATGCAACTATCTTCTCTCCTGCAACGGTTCAATGAGCCGGAAACGTTGAAAATGGCTAAGCTCGGCCGCGAATTAAGGGCTAAAGGAATTGATGTAATAGACCTTAGCTTAGGTGAACCGGATTTTGATACACCTGAACATATAAAGCAGGCTGCCATAAAGGCTATTGAAGATAACTATAGCCACTATACGCCTGTTGCCGGTTATCTTGATGTACGTGAAGCCGTATGTACAAAATTCAGGCGTGATAACAACCTCGGTTATAAGCCGGAGAATATTGTTGTTTCCACCGGTGCCAAGCAAAGCCTTGCCAATACTATTTTGGCATTGGTTGATAAAGATGAAGAAGTAATTATTCCAACACCTTACTGGGTTACTTATTCTGAACTGGTAAAAATTGCCGGCGGCAAAGTGGTGGAAATCCGCACCAGACCTGAAGAAGATTTTAAAATCTCCCCTGCGCAGTTGGAAGCTGCTATTACGGCAAAAACAAAAGCATTTTTATTTTCGTCACCCTGCAATCCATCAGGCGCTGTTTATTCAAAAGAAGAGTTGAAAGGTTTGGCCGATGTATTTGCAAAGCATCCGGACATTGCCATTATCTCTGATGAAATTTATGAATACATCAATTTCGTTGGCAAAAATGAAAGCATTGCGCAGTTCGATACTATTAAAGACCAGGTAATTATTGTTAACGGCTTAAGTAAAGGTTTTGCTATGACAGGCTGGCGACTTGGCTTCATTGCTGCACATCCTGATATTGCAAAGGCAATAGAAAAAATACAGGGCCAGTTTACCAGCGGCGCCAATTCTGTCACACAGCGCGCTGCCATCGTTG
This sequence comes from Parafilimonas sp., assembly GCF_047606085.1. Taxonomy (GTDB): domain Bacteria; phylum Bacteroidota; class Bacteroidia; order Chitinophagales; family Chitinophagaceae; genus Parafilimonas. The sequence goes on along the minus strand of NZ_JASGEX010000039.1, from coordinate 11,300 downwards.
CGCTTACCGCCGATCTTAAGCCAAGCCTGGAGATGGTGGAGCAATTTACAGCCCGCCGCAAAAAAGTATTGGAACTGGTTAAAGAAATTCCGGGCATTAAATGTTTTGAGCCGCAGGGCGCCTTTTATATCTTTCCCGATGTTAGTGCTTACTATGGCAAGAGCGATGGTGAAACAACCATTACCAATGCCAACGATCTTTGTATGTATTTGCTGAATACAGCGCATGTTTCCAGCGTAATGGGCGATGCATTCGGCGACCCCAACTGTGTTCGTTTTTCCTTTGCCAACAGCATGGGCAATATTGAAAAAGGCTGGGCAAGAATTAAAGATGCGCTGGCTAAACTGAAATAGTTTTTTTCGCACAGAGACAACAGAGTAAGCAGAGATTGGAGTATTGATATAAAATTTCTCTGTTAATTCCTTAGCTCTGTGCGATTTTTTTTGCAGGATTAAAATTACCCAATGGATTACTCCTTCTTCATCCTCATCATTTCCGTCTTCGCATCGCGCTTTATACAGTTAAATGCATTCAGAACGCTGGCAGATGAAGACAAAGGCAAAGTGCTGTCAAAAAACATTATGCAGCTTTCGCAGGTAAGCATGGTTATTACTATTTTACTGATTGTTGCCTTTTACCTGCTCATCAGCAAGTTTCCGGATAATGCAACAACTATTACAGCTTCATTTTTTGTTGCGCTAATCGCACAGCGCATTATTGTGTATTTATTCACAAGAAAAAGGATGACAGATAACGGCGTTCCATCAACCTATACCAACAAATATTTTCTTAGCTGGCTAATAACTACCGTTGGCGTAGCTTTGTTCATCGTTTTATTCATGCAGCAGTTTAACCATGCACTTGCAAAATGAAAAATTTGTAATGTTCCAAAACCGTTTGCTTAAAGTGTATAAACACAAAAGCAAACAGGCAAAGCGGTTAAATATTAGCTGCTACCGCGTTTACGATCACGACCTTCCTGAATTTCCTTTTGCCATAGAATTGTATGCTGACAAAATTTATGTGGCCGAATACCGCCGCAGGCATGCTATGAATGAAGAAGAACATGAAGGCTGGCTGCAGCAATCGTTTGAAATAATTAGTGATGTATTGCAACTGCCGGTTGAAAACATTTACAGCCGGGAGCGCAAACGCCAGAGCCATCGCGAAAAGCAACAATACGAAAAGCAAAACAGCGCCCGGGCATTTTTTAAAGTGGAAGAAAACGGTTTAAAGTTTTTGGTAAACCTTACAGATTATCTTGATACAGGCTTATTCCCTGACCATCGTATTACAAGGGAAATGGTGCGAAAGGAAGCGGGTGGTAAAAGAGTGCTTAATCTTTTTTGTTATACAGGTTCATTTTCTGTGTATGCGGCAGGCGGTAACGCGCTGAATGTAACATCCGTTGATCTTTCCAAAACCTATCTGGAATGGGCAAAAGATAATTTTATTATTAACGGGTTTAAAGATTTTAACCGGTATCATTTTATTCATGCTGATGCATTGCAGTATTTAAAAACGCTTCCACCTGGCAGTTTTGATATTATCGTAGTTGATCCTCCAACGTTCAGCAACAGCAAGCGCATGAAAGATTTTTTTGATGTGCAGCGCGACCATGTTCCTGTTATTAATGATGCGTTGCACGCCTTATCATCAAATGGTATTATTTATTTCAGCACCAATTACTCAAAGTTTATATTGAATAAACCTGAAATAAAAGCTTCCGCTGTAAAAGACATAACAAAGGCTACAACACCGTTTGATTTTGAAGGCAAGCTGAAAAGGTATTGTTATAAGATTAGTACATAAAGCCTGTTGGCGGAGTTTTTAAAACTCTTTACGCGAAAGCTCCGAAGAAGGGCATCTATCAAATAAAAAAGGAATTCTCAATTTTTTCTTGAAGATTCCTTTTTTAGTAGCGGGATCGGGAATTGAACCCGAGACCTCCGGGTTATGAATCCGACGCTCTAACCACCTGAGCTATCCCGCCTTTATTTTATTTAGGAGCGCAAAAGTAATTCTTATCAGCTAAAATAAAAACACAAGTACTAAAAAAAACCGTTTTGCGTTTTATACATTAGTTTTTTTGATTTTTATTTTGTTGTTGGTTGAATTGCAGGATTTTTGCAGGGATCAGGAAACCATTAAAAACTAATTTTATCAGGAGCAACTATCTGAATTTTGCGTTTAGCTTACTATGGGGTGTTTTACTGGGTTTTAAAGGTAATGCACAGTTAACTGCAGCATTTTCGGCTTCGGTTACCAGTGGTTGCTCTAACTTGGCAGTAAGTTTTAAAGATGAAAGCACCGGTTCGCCCACAAGCTGGTTTTGGGACTTCGGCGACGGGCAAACTTCGGCCGAAAGAAACCCTACAATTACTTATACAGCAAGCGGCAGCTTTACGGTAAGGCTTATTGTAAGAAATGACCAGGAAGAAGATTATGAAGAAAAAACCGCTTACATCAAGGTATTCCGCACGCCGCAGGCAACTTTTTCAAGTGACGTTAGTACCGGCTGTTCGCCACTGAATGTGGCATTTACAGACAATACGAGCCTTACAGGCGTAACGGTTAAAAGCCGTACCTGGGATTTTGGAGATGGAACAACATCGTCCGAGCAAAACCCTTCCCACATTTTTACAGGCACAAAAACGTACTATATTTCGCTTACGATTGAAACTACGGATGGCTGCGCAAGCCAGGCTGAACAGGAGGAATCAATTCATGTGGGAACGAGCCCCACTGCCGCGTTTACGGCCACACCCCTTGACGGCTGCGCAGCCGAACTAAGACAATTTACCAATAAATCTTCTTCTAATGTCAAGTCATGGTCGTGGTCTTTTGGAGATAGCTCTACAAGCACCGAAGAATCGCCTTTGCATCACTATGAGGATTCCGGCTGGTTTTCTGTAAGGCTGATCGTTAACAATAACGGGTGCCGGGATACGCTTACAAAGAATAATTATATACACGTTAAAGCACCCGCCGGCAGAATATTTGTCAATCCGGATTGTTCTGACCCTTTCAAATTTGGCTTTTCAGCCGTAGCTTATCCTGGCACTGCTTACCAATGGTCATTTGGAGATGGCGAAACTGCTACTGACAGGTCTTCAACACATGTGTATGCCGCGGAAGGCGCATATAATGTGAAATTAAGGGTAGATGATGGAATATGTTATGATACCACGAGCGATTACGTTTTTGTTTCCACGGTTAAACCGGTAGCCAACGTGGTAAGCACACCGCCTTATTGCCATGGCACTTCCGTTCAATTCGCGGTTTCGCAATACAATACTGACCTGGCTAAAGATTTCCGGTGGGATTATGGCGACGGCGTTTCCACAGCGTACAAATCAACGAATGATACCGTTAACCATACTTATGATACGGTAGGATATTTCAGGCCAACGGCTTTTTTCAGGAATATCTATAATTGCATTGATACGATTACCCTGGATTCAATACAAATTGTGGGCCCCACGGCCGGTTTTTCATGGGCGGATACTGCCTGCACCGAAATTGCAATGAGTTTCTTGGATCTGTCTGTTGCCGGCGGTTCGTCAATACAGCAATGGTTTTGGAGTTTTGGCGATGGAAGAACCTCATCGGTTCAGGCCCCGGCTATTAATTATTTCGATTTTCCCCTTCTTTACAATGTAAAGCTTACGGTTACAGATGAGAATGGCTGTACAAGTTCCAAAACGCAGCAGGTACAGGTTTATACTACTCCAACGATAACTGGTGGAAATGATACGTTGGTATGTGCTGGGCAAAGCGTTGTTTTAACGGCAGGCGGCGCTTCCACATACACCTGGAAAACAGATGGGGCCAGCATTTGCGACTCCTGCACGGTTTCACCAACAGTGATCCCTGATACCACGGCAAATTATTATGTTACAGGAACAACATCAGAAGGATGCGCCGCTTCCGACACGCTGCTTATAGCCGTTCAGCAAAAAGAACAGGTGAGCATTCAGCCGGGCGATACGGCTATCTGTGCACAGGATTCGCTGCAGTTAAATGCAAGCGGCACGGAGAATTATTCATGGTTTCCCTCCACGGGGTTAAGCAGCGCTGCCATTGCCAATCCTGTTGCTTCGCCTGCTGCCACCACTTCGTATTCAGTGGCAGGCAGCGACAGTAATCATTGTTTTTTCGATACCGCCACCATAAATATTACGGTTAATGCACGTCCTTCTGTGGATATTGCCGATACAGAAGTAACGCTTCCCGTGGGTTCAACACAAACATTGCAATCAACCTCAAGCGCCGATGTGGTGGATTGGCAATGGACGCCCCAAACCGGGCTTTCCTGTTATAATTGCCCGGCTCCTGTTGCCACCATGGGCAGCCCTGTAACGTATTTTTTAACGGTGTATAATGCAGCTGGCTGCAGCAGCACAGATTCGGTTAAGATGATACCTGTGTGTACAGATAATTTTGTGTATATACCCAATGCTTTTACGCCGAATAATGATGGTTTGAACGATTATTTTTATCCCAATGCCAAAATACCTATAACGGTAAAATATATGACTGTATTTAACAGGTGGGGAGAGAAGGTATTTGAAAAAAACAATTTCCTTTCAAATACTGCCACACTGGGCTGGAATGGAAAGTCCAGGAGCCTTAAACAAACCTTTGGCACGTATGTATATATGATGCAGCTGATCTGTGTGGATGGAAGCATTATTAATGTAAAAGGCACGGTAACCCTGTTGCCCTGAACCTTATTTTGCGCCCGGGTATGCGGCAAGGGCTTTTTCCAGGCAATCCATAGCAGCATTTAACGAATCAAGGTTTAAAACATAAGCAATCCTTACTTCATCTTTTCCGTAGTCAGCAGAGCCATAAAAGCCGGTGGCCGGCGCCAGCATTACAGTTTGATTACAATAGCTGAATTCTTCCAGTAGCCACTGGCAGAATTTATCTGAATCATCAATAGGCAGCTTTGCCATTGCATAGAAAGCGCCGCCGGGATTGGGACAATATACGCCGGGCATGGCATTTAATCTTTTTACAATCAAATCCCTTCTGGCCTTATATGCTGCTTTTGTTACATCAAAATAATTATCAGGCAGGTCTATGGCGGCTTCGCCGGCTATTTGCCCAAAACCCGGAGGGCTAAGCCTGGCCTGGGCAAACTTCATAACCGTGTTATATAGTTCTTTGTTGCGGGTGATCAATGCGCCTATCCTGGCGCCGCAGCAACTGTAACGTTTGCTGATGGTATCCATCAGCACAATATTATCATCGCAGCCTGTAAGCTGCATGGCGCTGAAGTGTTTATCTTCATAGCAAAACTCACGGTAAGCTTCATCTGCAAATAAATACAGGTGGTGCTTTAAAACGATTTGCTTCAGCACTTCCAATTCATCTTTGCTGTACAAATAGCCGGTAGGATTATTGGGGTTGCAAACAACAATTGCTTTTGTCCGGCCTGTAATAACTTTTTCAAAATCTTCTATGGGCGGCAGGGCAAACCCGTTTTCTATATGGGAAGTAATCGGTACCACATTTATGCCCGCTGAAACGGCAAAGCCATTATAGTTAGCATAATACGGCTCGGGAATAATTACCTCATCGCCGGCGTCAAGGCAGGCCATGAAACCAAACAAAATGGCTTCGCTGCCACCGGTGGTGATTATTATTTCATTATGATTGATGGTAATGCCATTCTTTTTATAATAAGCCACCAGTTTGCGGCGGTAGCTTTCATTGCCTGCGCTGTGGCTGTATTCCAGTATCTTAAAATCTGAATGCCGCACTGCATCCAGCACATACCGGGGCGTTTCAATATCAGGCTGGCCAATATTGAGATGATACACCTTGATGCCTTTTTTCTTCGATGCCTCTGCAAAAGGAACAAGCTTGCGTATAGGAGATGGCGGCATTTGAAAGCCACGTTTGCTAATGGTGAGCTTAGACATACCACAAACCTAAAAATCAAAACTGACAAGGCAATAAAATTTATCCGTTCAGCTTACCTGATTTTTTTAATACCCTGGTAAAGAGGTAAACAACCAGCAGCGCCGCCAGTATGATGGCAAGCAGCGTATTGCGCAGCCGGCTATCGTAATTTGTGAGCTGAGGATAATAAAACAGCAACAGCAAAACAATGCCAACAAGCCATATAAATGTTGTTGTATGCTCTTTGGCAATATATCGCTTCCAGTTAAAACGCATGCCGGAAAACGTTTTGCCTATGCCTTTTATGCTGGGAACCCAGCGGTTTACCCTGGCACAATAATTATTGAATTGCCCGCCGAATTTATTACGAAGAAAATTTTCTTCGGCCAGCACAATAGCCTGGTAAATGAAAAGGAAAAAAGGGATCATTATTACAACGTATAATAATGAATTGGAAAGAATGCCCACGCCTGCCAGCATTAAGATATTACCCACGTACAGCGGATTGCGGCAATGGGCGAAAATGCCGGTTGTAACGAGGTCTTCCGCATATACTTTTTTATTCTTTCCGCCACGTATAATATAGGCAAGCCCAATGGTGGCGCCGCGTATTGCCTGGCCCAGAACAGTAATTACAAGGCCAATAGCTATAGGATACCAATAATAGTTTTTTCCAAATTTTTTTTCAGTAAAGAGCTGGGGAACGTTTGGAACAAATAATAAAGCGTAAAAAATTATAAAGAGCCAGTTGCGATATTTAAAAAAGAAATTGCCTATTTGTACCATATCATTTTTTTACTGCAATAAGGCCGGCAAAATTATACCATTTAAAAAACACTTCCACATGCGCAAAGCCGCTTTCCCGCAAAAGCAGGTTGTTTTCACTTAATTTGTAGGGAATTAAAACATTTTCCAGCGCTTCACGTTTTTGTGAAATTTCCATTTCGCTGTAATTATGACGGCGCTTCATATCGTAATAATATTTTATAAAATCGCGGTTAAAATTGCTTTCTTCGGCCAGTATCTTTTCAATCAATATTAAAACGCCATCTTTATTTAACCCGTCATAAATGGTTTTCACCAGCCGCTCCCTGTAAATGGGCCGTATAAACTGCAGGGTAAGGCAAAGCACCACTACCGACGCATTTTTTATCTCAACGCTTTGGTTCAGGTCTGCATTTACCAGCTGATATTTTCTTGTAAAACCGGCTTCTTTTAACTTGGCATTGCATTTTTCAAGCATTTGCGCCGAATCGTCCACTCCTATAAATTCGATGCTGTCCGGCACCAGCGTATTCATGCCGATCATGGTAGTGCCCGTAGAACAGCCAAGATCATATACATAGCTACCTTCTTTGGCATGATCGGCGGCCAGCTCGGCTGTCATGCGCTGCATTTCACCGTAATATGGCACTGAACGGTTCACCATGTCATCAAAAACATTGGCAACCATAGCCCCGAACTTAAAATCGGAAGCTTTTTTTATTTCATCTTTAAAAACCTGGTCCTGGCTCATAATTGGGGCAGCCATCTTGTTTGCCTGCATTGCAAAAGTATTGAATTGAAGGGTATTTACCACATGAATACATAGCGATGGGCATTAAAGATTAGTGCAGGCAGGCGATTGTTTATTCAACGGCCGGTATAATTATTTAATGCCCTGAAACCGGGCAGGCTGAATGCATGCCGGAACGTTTTTTTAAAAAGCTAATTATAAATAACTTTAAATTACATTTGCATTGGCCTCGTTGCAACCCTATAATAAAATTTCGCTGTCTTGATTGGTATGATAAAATTGAAAAACAAGCCTGCATTCATGGTTCTGTTGTTGCTGTTGAATGGAGGCATTTTTGCACAAAATCCGTATATCCTTGTTGGCTCTGCCACACAGGATGATTGCCACTGTTATACTTTAACTGATGAAAATTACTTTGAAGCCGGCGCCGTATGGAATAAAAACCAACTGGATCTTTCCCAGCCGTTTGATTATTCCTTCCAGGTGTACCTCGGTTGTGCAGACACCAGCGGTGCGGATGGTATTGCATTCGTTTTACAGTCTTCCGATTCCGGCGTTGGAAATGTAGGGGCGGGGCTTGGGTTCCAGGAAATAACGCCTTCCATAGGCATTACGATTGATACCTATCAAAATGGTGTGCAGGATGACCCTGCTTACGATCATGTTGCCATACAGGCCGATGGCAATACCTTTCACCATTCTGACTATAACCTGGTGGGACCTGTTCCGGTTTTTGCCGACAGTGGCAATATTGAAGATTGCAACTGGCATGTGCTGGAGATAAGCTGGGACCCCGATGCTAATTTAATAGAAGTAAGCATAGACGGCGATCTGCGGCTTTCGCTCACGAAAGATATAATACAGGATATTTTTAGCAACAACTCCATTGTATATTGGGGTTTTACTGCCAGCACCGGCACCAATTTCAACATTCAGAAATTTTGTGCGCCGCTTGCTGCAAAATTTGTTATAGCCCCATACGATAACACCTGTGTGGGCACATCTTTTACTTTTACTGACAGCTCTACATCGTATGGCTCCATCAGTAACTGGTACTGGGATTTTGGCGATGGCGACACCTCAGAACTGCAAACTTCTCAATCGCATGCATACAGCGAGCCCGGAACATATAATATTACGCTGAGCATTAAAGGCGGCGATGGGTGCCTGTCTGATACATTTACCCAAACCATAACCATCGGCGCTTATCCGGATGCCGATTTTACCATGAGCGTAAGCCCCGTTTGCACAAAAGATACCGTGGTTTTTACCGATGCTACTGTTTTAAGCGGCGGTACCGTAAATTACTGGTACTGGGATTTTGGCAATGGCGCCACTTCAAACCTGCAGCAACCGCCGGCGGTTCATTACGATGCCGGCGATTATACGGTAAAACTTTTTGTGAATACGGAAGAGAACTGCCCATCAGATACAGCCGAAAAATCTTTTACCGTGGGCTATTCCCCGGAGATAGATTTTACCAAAACAGATACCTGCAATAATATCCCGATACAATTTACGGCAGCAAACCTCCAGCCGGATATTGTTATTGCGAACTGGTACTGGGATTTTGGCGATAATACTGTTTCAAACGATTCTGCTGTGCTTCATACCTATAAAAACGGCGGGATATATGAAGCCTCGCTGGCGGCGCAGGCTGAAAATGGATGTTATGCCGATACAGTTGTGAAAACGGTGCAGATATACAGCTCAAATGCCAATGCAGGCAACGATACCACCATTTTGCTCGGCGAACCTTTTCAATTGCAGGGCAGCGGCGGGGAGTATTATTCATGGTCTCCTTCCACAGGGTTAAGCGATCCCGATATTGCCAACCCCATTGCCACTTTGTATGAAGACATGACGTACACTTTAACCGTAACAACGGCTAAAGGATGCGCCACAAGCGATGCCATTAACCTGAAAGTTTTTGAAGGCCCTGAAATCTATATTCCTTCAGCTTTTACACCCAACGGCGATGGCCTGAACGATGCTTTTAAAATGACGCCGGTGGGCATTAAACAAATATTGTATTTTAAAGTGATGAACCGCTGGGGGCAGGTAATGTATGCTTCAAAAAGCGCATCCGCTGCATGGGATGGCACTTTAAATGGCATACCGCAGGCTGCAGGCACATATATATGGATGGTGGCAGGCATAACAGCTTCCGGCACAGCCTTTAGAAAACAGGGCACTGTTGTTTTAATTCGTTAATGGCAGCTTTCTTTATAGGATGTTCATCTTTCCTTATAAGATTAACAGCTTTCTTTATAAGATTGGCAGCTTCCTTTATAGGATGAGCAGCTTCTTTTATAAGACTGGCAGCTTCCTTTACAGGATGTTTATCTTTCTTTATAAGATTGACAGCTTCCTTTATAAGATTGGAAGATTTCTTTATAGGATGGGCAGCTTATTCAAAATCTTCATACAATAAATACTTCTTTCTTATTTGTTTGAATTTTTCCAGGCCCGGCTGCCAGCTTGCGCGGATCTCAGCTTCCGTTTTTCCGGTTTTAATCTGCTGCATCAGTATGGCATTGCCGGCCAGCTTATTAAAAAAATAATCGCCGGTTTTGGGCCTGAGAAAGAAGTTGTCTTTATCAGGAAATAATTTATAGGCCTCCAGCAGGTAGCTAAGGTCTATCTTTCCGTTATCCGCTTTTTTATCACACACATTCCAGCCATAACATTTTTCATTCACATGCTTTGGGGCGGTAGCGCCGGGTTTTGAAACCGGTGTAAAAGCATACAGGTTTTTTGGCAAGGATGGGTCGCCAAAAATCTCAAAAGGCTTATCGGTGCCCCTGCCTTCACTGAGATTGGTGCCTTCAAAAAAACAGGTGGAAGGATACCAGTAAACAGCGCCCATATCCGGCAGATTGGGAGAAGGCTTTACGGGCAACCGATAGCGGCTTTTATGATCATAGCGCTCACATTTAATTACAAGAAAATGAAAAGGCGTGTCCGCCGAGTTTTGCGCATGGTTTTTATACCAGGCAAATTTTTTATTGGCTCTGTCTGTAAATAACCAGCCTTCACCGGCGATCATCATGGCATATTCGCCCATTGTCATTCCATATACCACAGGTATGGGCTGTTTGCCAATGCCGCTTCTGAAACTGGTATCAAGCACAGGCCCGTCCACGTAAAAACCATTAGGGTTCGGGCGGTCGAGCACCAGTAACGGCTTATCATTTTCAGCCGCAGCTTCCATAAAATATTGCAGGGAATTAATGTAAGTATAAAACCTGGCACCTACATCCTGTATATCAAATACCAGCACATCCACGTCTTTAAGATCATTGGCATCGGGCTTGCTTTTGCTGCCATATAAAGATACAATGGGAACATGGGTGGCCGGGTCAACCGAGTTGCCTACCTGCTCGCCGGCATCGGCATTGCCGCGAAAACCATGTTCCGGTGAAAATATCTTTACTACGTTAATACCGCTTTTAATTAATGTATCAATCAGGTTGGTTTCATTGATAACCGATGTTTGATTGGCAAACACGCCAACGCGTTTACCTTTTAGCAAAGGTAAATACACGCTTGTTCTGTAAGCGCCCGCAAGTGCGGGTTGCGATGCATCAGCCTGGCAAAAACAAGCTGTTGTAAATGAAATGAACACTAAAAAGCAAAGCAGTAATTTCATGCAATAAAATTATGTTTTGAAAAATAAACTGTTTGTGAAATAAGTATGGCCGCATTTCAAAAATAAACCGTAAAGCAAAATTGCTTTTCAATCATTGTTGTCCGGATTACTTGGGCTAAAGCCCATTGTGCAGGGGATTCAGATATATAACCCCAGGCTTAAGCCTGGGGTTAGTAAAAAACAGGCACATAAAGGGCTTTAGCCCGGGAGAAAATATTT
>NZ_JASGEX010000038.1:0-13713 GCF_047606085.1 Parafilimonas sp. | reverse complement strand
TCACCATTGCCATTTTTAAATAGAAAAAATTGGATGATTTCGCTGAATTTGATGTCAAAGCCAATAAAAAATAGCTGTTTTTGCTACTATACAAAATTCCTGAAATCATTTCTAGACAGCTTCTTAGAGCCTGTTTAAAATTTAATTCTTTACAAGGGATTTAGCAATTCTTCGCACAGAGCAAAGGAGTAAACAGCGTAAGGAAGCGCCTGCTGGCTCTGTGTCCTTCGTGCGAAAAAAATTTAAACAGCTTCTTGGTTACTGTATCTTCGGCAGAATATTATTCCCCGTAAGGCCTGATAACACCGGCAAATCAAAAATTGCCTGTTATCCGTATGGCGTATAAACAGGCATAAGCAAACGACACCAATGGCTGATTTAACAATTTCGTTGCTGCCATTCCTTTTATCTTCACGCGTTATAATTGCAATGAATGAATAAATTTTTATTAGGGTTAAACATCGTTCTGTTACTGGCGCTGGCTTATCTGTATTATGCTTTTTACAACAATAAACCGGCGCAGGCCAGTGCTGCGCCTAAAACAGAAGACACTGCAGACCTTAATTTTAAAATAGCCTATTTTGATATAGATTCAATTGACAAAAACTATGTTTTTGCAAAAGAGACCCGCGATTACCTGAAGGGAAAGAATGATGCTGTGGAAGCCAAGCTTAACAAAATAGGGCAGGAATATACAAGCAAGGCAGGCGATTATCAGAAAAGAGGCACAACGATGTCGCAAACAGAGCAGCTGCAGATGCAGGAAGACCTGGCTCGTTTGGAAAATTATTATAACCAGCAAAAGCAAAGCCTGAACCAGGACTTTCAGAGTGAATACATGCAGCGGATGCTTGCGCTTAAAAACAAGATACAGGCTTTTCTGAAAACATACAGTGAGCAAAGGGGATATATATATGTTTTTGCCACCAGCAGCGACGATAATATCTATTATAAAGATTCAGTCAGGAATATTACAGGCGAAGTAGTAAAGCTGTTGAATGAACAGTATGCATCGGAAAAGAAAAAATAAAAATGCATATATATGCTTATTCAGGTAAAACCATTTTATTCCTCCCTGTTCGAATAATAATTATAATCCTTCAGCAGTATCTCTAAAAACGCTGCCGGCTCTGTCTGGTCGGTAATACCTAAAACCGTGCGTATCTTATCGCTAAGCCTGGCGGCAACATCAAAGTTTTTAAAACGCATGCTGTTGTTCAATACGCCTTTTATCGTATTCATATCCCGGTCGCTTAAACGCATTACCTGCGGAAAACGGGGCTTGTATTCCTCTTCCAGTTCCAGGAAAACCGTATCGTTAATATCTGTTTCCATCTTTGTTTTAATAACCAGCGTGCCCGCTGCCATATCGCCAAGCCGCTGGTTTTTTTTCGTAAGCACCGTAGTTAATAAACCGGCCAGCCCCAATGTGAGCCCAAGATCGAATGGCCGGGTAAGCCAGCGTATGAGGTATTGATGCAATGCCGGCCTGCCGCCGTCTTCGCCAATCACCTGAATGTTCATTAATTTCTTTCCAATGCTTTGCCCGTTCATTGCCACCTCAAAAACCAAATGGTATAACACTATCGGCAAAAAGAACAATAACTGCACGGCGCTCATGTTATATAGAAAAGGCAGGTCGCTGCCCGCAGTGGTATGCGCCAGGGAAATGGCTCTTATGATGTTTAGTGCAATAAGATAATACGCCGTGAGCACGCAGCCATCAATTACCCACGCAAAAAACCTTTTATGAAACGCCGGCGTTTCATAATCAAGCTCGATATTAAAACTGGTGGGTATCTTTATTTTTTCCATAAACAATTGGCGGAAAGGTAAACTAATTATAATTTCCGCACCTAAACATCAGTGCCATTGAGGGAAGCCCTTTTCATAAAACGCAACCGCAACCGCTGGCGGCAGATACAGGACAATCCAAGCGATCATCCTGATGAAATGGCGCAGGAATTTATACAATTGGTGGAAGACCTCGGCTACAGCAGAACCTTTTATCCGGTAAGCAAAACCACGCTGTATTTAAATGGCATGGCGGCCAAAAAATACCTTGCCATTTATCAAAACAAAAAAGAAAGCGGCAACCGTGTTATTCATTTTTTCAGGCGTGCCCTGCCGTTAATTATCGCAAAGCATCACCGCGTGCTGCTCATTAGTTTTTGCCTTTTTGTGCTGTTTGTGGCCATTGGTTTCTTCTCTGCAAAAAATGATGAAGCTTTTGTGCGCCGCATCCTCGGCGACGAATATGTTGACATGACATTGCAGAACATTAAAGACGGCCACCCATTCGGCGTATATGGTTATGGCAACGCGTTTCTTTCCTTTCTCTTTATCTTCATCAATAATGTAAAAGTGTCGCTGTATGAATTTGGCGGGGGCATTTTGTTTGGTTACCTTACTGTCATAAGCCTGGTACAAAACTCGGTTATGGTAGGTGCATTTGAATACCTGTTTTATAACAATGGCCTCCTGCAGGATAGTTTGCTCACCATCATGATACACGGCGCGCTGGAGCTTTCCACCTTTGTTATAGCGGCGGCCTCCGGGCTGGTGCTTGCCAAAAGCTGGCTTTTTCCCGGCACCGTCAGTCGCATTCACGCCCTTAAACAAGGCGCAAAAGAAGGGCTTATCATTGCCTTGTCAAACATTCCCATGCTCTTCATTGCCGCGTTTTTCGAAGCCTTCCTCACACGCCATGCCGATTTGCCATTATGGTTAAAACTATGTATCATCACACTTTCGCTGGCTATTGTGGTTGGTTATTTCATTGTGTATCCTATTCGCCTCAGGCGAAAATTAAATGCTGTTCATTTTTAAATGTCGCTGCAAAAAATTTTGATATTATTTTTTGGGCCACGGGCATCGCGGCTTTGTGGCGTCACGGTTGCGTCGCAACACTTGTACATCAGAAACAGGATTCAGCTATATGTTCGCGGTTGCAGGCCCTTCATACAATATGCAGCCACATTATGCGGTATGTTTTTATTATCGCCGGCCATACAGGCGCAGGTTGATACCGGTTATGTTGATACCACAGGCATGCATCATATTGATACGGCTGAATTTTCAGCCGGTGAAGAAACTGCCACCTATAATGATGAAGACGATGGTTATGTGGATACAACCGTAAAACATATTTACGATACCTCGCAATATTTTTTTAACTGGAAAACCAATCCCGCAGATCCTTTCGTTACAGAAAAAATATCTCAGCATAACCTGGCAGATGCTATGGTAAATGACCTGAAGAAAGCGGATGATTTCTGGTACATACCTGCCATTGAAAAACTGGAAACGCGCCTGAGAAACGACCCTGCGTTCCGCGACAGCTTATTAAAAGTGCACAACCGCAAACTGCTTGATGAAAGGCAGACAGGCATTCTTTACCAGCCCTGGTTCAACAGGTTGTTGTGGATTGTCATTATTGCGGTTTTTGCGGCCGCTGTTATTTATTTTCTGGTGCAGAACAAGGTGCGCATTTTTGCTGAAAATGCGGCTTCATCAGCAGATGAAAACGATGGGGAAGCGCAGGAAGGCATCTTTGGTTTGTCTTATACCAGGCTTATTCAAAACGCAGAAAAACAAAGCGATTACCGGTTGGCCATACGTTTAATGTTCCTGCAAACATTAAAGCTGCTGCATGAGGTAAACGCCATACAATACCAGCCCGGCCACACCGACCTGGATTACCTGCAGCAACTGCATGGTTCTGCTTATTATAACGAATTTTTTAGCGCTGTGCGCAGCTATGAATATGTGTGGTTTGGCAGGTTTGATGTGCCGGCGGGGCGTTACACCGTTATAAAAAATGATTTTATAAGGCTTCAGCATAAAATAAGATAGCCACGGGGTCAGACGCCTCAAAGGCGTCAGGCCCATAGCATAATGAAAAACCTTTTCATATACATATCACTTCTCATTGTAACATTCAGCGTATGTTCCTGCGGAAAGCTGCATACATTCAACGACACCATTACGCTTAACCGCAACGATAAAATTCCGTATGGCACGTATGTGGCTTACCAGTTGCTGCAAAAGGAATTTCCGCATGCCCGCATAGAAACCAACCGTTATGCGCCGGCAGAGTGGCGAAACCTTACCAGCGATTCAGCCAAACAGGTTCTGATAATAATAACCAAAACATTTGAGCCTTCAGAGCAGGACCTTGATTATCTAACAGGCTTTGTGCAAAAGGGCAATTATGTTTTTATTTCTGCCCTGCAATACACCCGCAATGCCGTAAAATTTTTTAACCTCGCCTCGCAAAGGCATTTTAATTATTACGGGCTTGCACTGGGTGTGCACAGCCCCTTCAACCCATTTGATTCCGTTACGGTACAGCTTGATTCCGCCCTCTTTCAGCAGCCGCTTTCGTGGAATTATCCCGGCGCTGATTTTGCCAATGAATTTTTAAAAACCGACAGCGCTTTTACTTATCACCTGGGTTATGCATCAAACGATCTGCCAAACCTGGTAGCCATTAATTCCATTGATGGCAGATTCTTCATTCACAGTGCGCCATTCACGTTCACTAATTTCTTTTTATTGTATGAAAACAACAGGCAGTATCTTGAAAAGCTGATGAGCCTGTTTCCTTCCGATGCAAAAAAAATAGTGTGGGATGAATATTTTTTAAACCATTATTACAACCAGCGCCCGCAGAAAAAACAAGGCCTTTTATCGGTTATATTGAAATATGATAATTTCAGGTGGGCTTTCTGGGTAGCACTGCTTTTGCTAAGCCTCTGCCTGATTACGGAAGTAAAGCGCAGGCAGCGCATTATTCCCGTATATGCAAAGCCTGAAAACGATTCGCTGGAATTTGTTACCACAATAGGCAGGCTGTACTATGAAAAGGCCGATCATAAAAACCTTGCCGATAAGCTGACGCAATATTTTTTAGATTATGTGCGCAACCGGTATAAAGTGGCCACATCGGCAATAAATGATGCATTTGTGCAACAGCTTGCTGCAAAATCAGGCAAGCCTTCAGATGATATAATGCAGCTTGTTGATGCCATGCATGCCATAAACCTAAGCGGCGCCATCACCCAAAACCAATTGATGGATTATTACAGGCTGCTTGAAAAATTTTATACATCCCCGTAGCCATACAACGAAGTTGTAACTGCCAAACACTTTCTAACACCGGTTCATTTCATATTGCCTGCTTTAACAGCATTACGGGACAGTTTTAATAGTATGATAGATGGGTAGATTGATACCCCTAACGAGCTGCAGTCTTATATTTTGCTCACAGGCTTTTCATCAGCAACAGGATTTTTTCGATACATTTATTGAGTTGTTTCTGAACTTCATGCTCCCAAAATCGTATAACTATCCAGCCATTTTGGGACAGTAGATTAGTTACTTCTATATCTCGTTGAATGTTTCTTTCAATTTTTGGTATCCAATATGCCTTATTGGAAATGAGCTTTTTTTTCTTTTCTTCCCAATTATAGCCGTGCCAAAAATCGCCGTCAACAAAGACAACTATTTTTTGCCTGACAAAAATAATATCAGGTTTACCAGCAAGGCCTTTTGCATGCAATCTATATCTGCATCCGGTGTTCCAAAGAGCTTTTCTTAACAGAATTTCTGCTTTGGTGTTTTTGGAGCGAATTTTACTCATGATAGTAGAGCTTTTTGCAGTCGCATAAAAGCCTTGCTCTTCTTCAAAACGGGGCACTTTTATGATTTCTTCCTCTATAATCCTATATGACTTATGCTTATTCACGTTTGTTGATAACTTGGTGTGTGCTTGATATGCTTACCAATATAAATTTGACAAAAAATGTCCTGAAACTTGTTTCATGAACAATATTACCACATTTGGGAACACTATTCGTGATATTCGAATACAAATGAAACTCCCGATTAGAAAAGTTGCAGCACACTTAGACATTGATCCTTCAACATTAAGTAAAATTGAAAGAGATGAACGTTCTGCAAACAAAAATATGGTAGGCAAACTTGCAGAGTTATTTAAAATAGATTATGAGGAGCTGCTTATTGCATATCTAAGCGACAAAGTTGCATCAGATCTTTTAAAAGAAGATTTATCTGAAAAGATTTTGCATGCAGCAAAGAGCAGATTGAAACATTACAGAACTAAAGAGTTAAAATAATCACGAGATGGTTTCATACAGTAAACTGAAACGGAAATTAAATATTGAATCATTGAAACCCTTTGATGATGGTGTATCTCATTTAACCCATTATCTGCATAATCATAAAAACGGTGTTTCAAAATCATATAAAAAAGATGCGCTGAAATATTATGCTTATTTGCATGAAGAATTAAGTTTAGTTGAGGAACCTGAATTACAGGCAATGCTGCCTTTAAAATGGGACATTCCATTTCCGCCACCGCAAGACCCTGATTTTACTTTTATTGATCTCTTTGCAGGAATTGGCGGGTTCAGAATGCCCTTACAGGAATTAAAAGGGAAATGTGTTTTTTCATCCGAATATAATTACCATGCACAAAAAGCCTATGAATTAAATTTTGGTGAGGTGCCGTTTGGAGACATAACCAAGTTAAACCTCGATATAATACCTAAGCATGATGTTTTAACTGCTGGGTTTCCTTGTCAGCCATTTAGTATTTCTGGCAAAATGAAAGGCTTTGAAGACACAAGAGGTACGTTAATTTATAATGTTTTTCAGATTATTGAGAAAAGAGAGCCTAAAGTAGTTTTCCTGGAAAATGTTAAACATCTTATTCATCATGATAGTGGGCGAACTCTTTCTACGATTATCAAGCATTTAGAAGAACTTGGGTATATTGTTTCAGCTAAATTGGTTAATGCGGCTGACTTTGGCGTGCCGCAGAATAGGGAAAGGATTATTATCATAGCGCATAAAAAGAAAAAGTTTGATTTCGATAAAATAAAAAGGAAACCCAGGCAGCCGCTAAAACATTTTCTCGAGAAAGATGCAAATTTTGAATTCTTAGATGAACCATATACAATTCTTACTGATTTTAGAATTCAAGAGTCAGGGTTAATTTTCATTGGATATAGAAATAAGCGGATAAGAAAAGCAGGTGTTCGCCCTGGTACTGAGCATTTGTCACGGGTGCATAAGCAGCCAAACAGAATTTATTCATCAGAAGGATTACATCCTGCACTGCCATCCCAAGAATCATCAGGCAGATTCTGGATTTATAATGAAGGGAAAGTGAGAAAACTTACAATAAGGGAATGTTATAGGATAATGGGCTTTCCTGAAAAATTCAAATTTATCAGCAACCCCGGAGAACTATATAAACAAATAGGAAATTCTGTTTGTGTTCCTATGATTAAAGAAATTGCAGGACAAATTAAAGACCAACTATTATAAATGGCACTAACAGTTTCTGAGTTCTTAAATGAAGAATATAACAAGGCTATGACAGTAGTCGGTTCAAAAGAAACCATCATGTCCGACTTAAATGAAGCTGAACAGGCATTGCTTAATACAATACTTCAATATTCGGAACAGGCAAAAGGCGTATTAACAGTATTCATTACAAGCATTGTTTATAAAATTTTAAATCCATCACAGGATATTAGGAAGCACCAAGACAGTATTGAAGGAGGATATTCAGGAAGGACATTTGACAGTAAAAATATTACCCCGTTTTTGAAGCAATGCAAATTTCCGGCAATGGCAGAAAGCGGCTGGCTAACTCGTTCGTTGGAACAAAAAGTTCCGTATGACAAAAATTATACTGGAGCTATTAAACCTGACAGCCTTAAAGCCGCTTTTCTTACTCTTTTCGACAATATTCAAAACGGTGCAAATGCAAAAAAGTATTTGAGCTATATTTTTCAAGGGCTAATAATTAAACGAAACCAGCACACAATTGATTTAGCAAAACCAACAACGCTTTCAATAAATACTATCCTTTGGATATTGGATAAGCACTTTAATTCACCATATAAGGCTGAAGGTGCATCGAGGCTTCCGGTTCTTGCATTATATGCAATTTATGAGTGTTTAGTTAACGAAACGAAAAGATTTGAAAGCAAAGAGATGCTTCCTATTGAAAGTCATACTTCTGCTGATAGAAGAAGTGGGCGCATTGGCGACATTGAAATAATTGATGAAAATAAACGGTCATTTGAAGCTGTAGAAGTAAAGCACGGCATCGTTCTTTCACTCCAACTCATTACCGATGCATATTCAAAATTTCAAACTACACCCGTAAACAGATATTATATTCTTTCGACAGCTCCGCCACCAGCGAAAGAAGAGTTAGATAAAATACAAGACGAAATCCAACGAATAAAGAATGTACATGGTTGTCAGGTGATTGCAAACGGCATCATGCCATCTTTAAAATATTATTTAAGATTACTTGACAACACTTTTGAGTTTATAGATAACTATGTAAATCTTTTGGAAGCAGACACTGCCCTTAAGTTTGAGCATAAGGAAAGCTGGAACAAAATTATCAGTGAATTAAGATAACCAGTACACCAAGTTGGGTGCATTGCAAAGCATGCAAAAACCAACCTCGCAAAAGAGATAGCTATGTGCATATCATCATCCTTTTATCTTTACTTAGTATCGGTTAGCCAGGTTGAGCGAGATTCTATTTCCTGCACTTCGGCAATACCTGACTATTAAATGATATTCGCTACGCCATATCATCTCCACTAAAATTCAGAGGCAATAAAAAAGAAGCATCGTCTATTATTATAACCTTTCCTTTCATGCCGGCGAGTATTAACCGTATGGGATGTTTTACACGCAGTTGGTATTCCATTAAGCTTTGCCGGCATATTCCGCAGGGTGAAATGGGATGATCACTTTTATTGTTCTTATGATTGATATAGCTTATCGCAAGTGTATCAATAGCTGCTTCACCATATAAAGACGTAATGGTTGAAAGCAAAACCCTTTCGGCACAGATGCCTGCGGGAAAACTTGCATTCTCCTGGTTGGTAGCCGTAACAATTTTTTTATTTGATAATAATGCTGCGGCGCCTACAAAAAAATCTGAATAAGGCGCATAAGCCTTTGCGGTAACTTCCTTCGCTTTCGATAAGAGTAATTTGTCTTTGGTATGCAGCAGGCTGTCGTTTTCAAGTTCATTATAAGAAAAAACATATTTTTTTATATTTCCCATCACCCGGTTTTAAATTGTTAAGCAGGCTTGCACAATCCATCCCTGCATTAAACAAAGGTTAAACAAACTTTCCGTTTATCATCACTTTATCTATAAGGTTATTGCCAAATGAATAGGGTAAATAAGCCAGCGACGGCATGGGCCGGGTGAATATAAGATTAGCCTTTTTCCCGGCTGTTATGCTGCCGGCTTCTTCCTGCACCTGCATGGCATAGGCGCCATGAATGGTTGCTGCATGAATGGCTTCTTCGGGCAGCATGCGCATTTGAATGCATGCCATGGAAACTACGGTATTCATATTGCCCGATGGCGAGGAGCCGGGATTATAATCCGAAGCCAAAGCCACTATAGCGCCTGCATCAATTAATTTACGGGCGGGCGGGTAGCGCATCCTTAAAAAATAAGCTGCGGTTGGCAACAGGGTTGCGATAATATTGCTGCCGGCAAGCATGTTAATTTCTGTTTCATTCATGGTTTCAAGATGGTCAGCGCTTAGCGCATTTAATTCAATGGCAGCTTCAATGCCGCCAATGCTGCTTAACTGGTTCACATGAAGTTTGGGCTGTAAGCCATATCTTATACCGGCTTCACAAATGCGTTTTGTTTCTTCGGCAGAAAAAAATCCCTGTTCGCAAAACACATCTATAAAATCTGCCAGGTTTTCTCTGGCAATATTGGGCAGCATTTCATCAATGATCAGCCGTATATAACCTGCATGATCGTTTTTATATTCCAATGGATAAGCATGCGCACCTAAAAAAGTGGCTTTAACCGGTATTAAGTCAAGTGCTTTCAACCGTTGAATAACACGCAACATTTTCAACTCGGCTTCAACACTTAATCCATAACCGCTTTTTATTTCTATGGCGCCGGTACCCAGCTTCATCACTTCATGCAATCTTTGCAAAGCGGCGTCGAACAATGCGCTTTCGCTCATCCTGCCTAACTCTTCTGCAGAGTTTAAAATGCCACCGCCCTTTGCTGCAATGCCCGTATAGCTTAAGCCCTTTATTTTATCAATAAATTCTGCTTCACGGCTGGCTGCAAAAACCAAATGTGTATGGCTATCGCACCAGCAGGGCAATATATAAGCGCCGTTTGCATCAATTACGGTGAGCGGTGAGTGGTGAGCAGTGAGTGCGGGTAGCTCCCGCATTTTGCCGTAGCCTTTTATCTTTCCGGCTTCCACAATTAAACAGGCATCTTTAATGCAGGGCAGGCCTGATAGCGCTTTGCCACGGAGCAGCGTATTTTCTTCCCGCACGTTTACAAGGCAGGCGATATTTTTTATAAGCATCTGCATATATTACAAATCTATCTAAAAGCATACTATCCTGAAATTATATGTTAATGTTGGTGGCCGCACAATTAAAGAAGCTTCGAATTTTTAGTTTCGTCTTTGCTGATTATGATACACAAAATTTTACCCCTCCTGTTTATCCTTTTTTCAACGGCTGCTTTTGCCGGAAGAATTGCCGGAACCATCAAAGACGATAAAGGCAATGCGCTGCCTTACGCCTCTGTTTCCATAAAAGAAAGAGGCAATGGCACAACGGCTAATCAGCAGGGCCATTATTCGCTTGAACTGCCGGCGGGTAATTACACCATCATTGTACAATATGTTGGCTTTGCCAAACAGGAAAAGAAAGTGCATGTAACAGATGCAAACATGCAGCTTGATTTTGTATTGCAGCCTTCGCAACTGCAGTTAAAAGATGTGGTAGTTTCATCCAATGGGGAAGACCCGGCATATTCCATCATTCGTCATGCAATAAAAAAGCGCGAAGCGTATCACAATGCGCTGGATTCCTTTACCTGTGAGGCCTATATAAAAACGCTTATTAAAACAAGGTCGCTGCCGCGTAAGGTTTTAGGCCAGAAAATTGACAGCGCCGACTGGAAACAAATGGGCGTTGATTCAGCCGGCAAGGGCGTGATCTATTTATCAGAATCGCTTACCAAAATAGCTTTTACAAAACCGGATAAAGTAAAGCTGGAAGTGCTTTCGGGAAGGGAGAGCGGCTCCAATGGCTTTGGGTTTACCATACCCACCTTCATAGATTTTTATACCAATAATGTGCAGATCATGGGCGGCCAGTTTGCACCGCGTGGTTATGTATGCCCCATTGCAGATGGCGCTTTTAATTTTTATAAATATCATTTCCTCGGTTCTTTTTTTGAAGACGGGCGTGAGATAAACCGCATACAGGTTATCCCGCGCAGAAAGTATGAGCCCCTGTTTTCGGGCACCATTGAAATAACGGAAGGCGACTGGCGCATTTACAGTGTTGATTTAATGCTTACCAAAGAATCGCAGCTTGAAATACTGGACACCATTAAAATAACGCAGATACATTTTCCTGTTACAAAAGATATCTGGCGCACCAAAGACCAGGTGCTGTATTTTACTTTCAACAAATTTGGCATTGATGCAGTTGGGAATTTTTTAAATGTTTACAACAATTATAACGTTACACCCGCTTTTAAAAAGAAGTTCTTCAACAACATCATCATGCAGTTTGATACGGGTGTGAATAAGAAAACAACCGCTTACTGGGATTCTGTGCGGCCTGTGCCATTAGAACCTGAAGAGATAAAAGATTATACGGTGAAAGACAGTATGTACCGGTATCAGCGTGATTCATCTTATACGCAACGATACCGCGATTCACTGCGCCGCATGCAGGGAAAAATAACGGTAATGAATGTTTTATGGAATGGGTTTACGCGATCCAATTACGATCCCAAAAATTATGCAACCATTCAATGGCAGCCTTTGTTAAAGCAGGTACAATATAATACGGTTGAAGGTTTGGTATTGAATGGTGAAGCTGCATTCAGCCGGGGCTTTCCATCCATCAACCGGGAACTGAGTTTTACACCGCATGTGCGATATGGTTTCAGTAATGGCCATTTGAATGCTTACGCAACACTCAATTATCACAACCGCTCCAACTGGCGGGGCATAAGCAACGATATAAGTGATGATGCATCTTCGTTTCGTTCAAATAATTTTTCGTTAAGCGGTGGCAGGCGCATAAGCCAGTTTAATAATGGCGATCCTGTATCGCCCTTATTGAACAGCATTTACACTTTGTTCTTTAATCATAATTACATGAAGATTTATGAAAACAATTTTTTACAGTTTGATTATAACGGCGCCTCACAATCCGGGCTGAAATATGCAGCGCAGCTATTGTATGAAGACCGTATTCCACTGGATAATACCACGGATTTTTCTATTATAAAATATAACAACAAAAAATTTACACCCAATTATCCTTATGAAAAAATTGACAGTCAGTTTACCAGGCACCAGGCGGTAATTGCAGGGGTAAGCGTATCGTATCAGCCCGGGCAGAAATTTGTGCAGTTCCCGGATTACAGGGTGCCGCTGGGCTCAAAATACCCAATATTTACCTTCTCTTATCAAAAAGGTTTGAATAAGATTTTTGGCAGTGATGTTGATTTTGATAAATGGAATTTTTCAGTAACCGATGATATGAATTTTAAACTGGCCGGCCAGTTTAATTACCGCATTGATATGGGCGGGTTCTTAAACAATAAATCCGTTTTTATACAGGATTACCGGCATTTTACCGGTAACCGGTTAATATTTGCAGGCCGCTATTTATACAGTTTTCAGATAGCGCCTTATTATGCCAACAGCACCACGGCTTCGTTTTATACAACACTGCATGCCGAGCACCATTTCAATGGTTTATTAACGAATAAAATCCCGTTATTTAAAAGGTTAAACTGGAACCTTGTTGCAGGCACGAATGCATTTTATGTAAACGGCAATAATAATTATGTTGAACTATTCGGCGGCCTTGAAAATATATTTAAGCTCTTTCGGGTGGATGTTGTGGGCTCCTATCTGAATGGCAGCAATGGCCAGGTGGCAGTGCGGGTGGGATTGGGCGGTTTGCTGGGCGGCAAGATCAGGATGAATGAATAATGCTGAAGCGTCGGGGTTAAATAAGTGGATACCGCTATTGTAAGTTATAGTAAATACAGGATGAATTTGTGCATTGGCTGTTTGCACCTGCTTTATAGGATTGTAAGATGATCTCACATTCCTGCACGTCATTTCCGCGACCTGTTCCGGTTTATCGGAAAGGCGGGAATCTCATAATCATGCTGTATAAGCAAGGATGACTTTATAAAATGTATATTGGTACACGCTAAGTATGAGATGCCCCCGACGCGTTGGGGGCATGACGTGGCAGTGGTTATGTTTTATGCTTGCCTTACTTAATGTAAGGCTGGCAATAAGAATAGATTTGTACTTTGGCAAACCAATGATTGCACATTATTATCCTGACCTGCGGCAGGCAGGTTTGAATAGCCGTGAGTGAAGCTTGCGGTAAAAATGTCGAAGCTTTTGTTGAACCCTGCAAGGATTCAATATCAAAACGGTTTCATTTGTCCACCGGTGCAACCCATGGCTATTTATTAATCGTTACCCAATTTAGTTCGTATAAATTCTCTACGCTGCATATCTGACGTGCTTTACATGGAAATACTTTTGCACCTGCTTTTTGTTGTTTTTTCTTTCATGCATAAAATTCTCAACATTG
>NZ_JASGEX010000037.1:0-12950 GCF_047606085.1 Parafilimonas sp. | reverse complement strand
ATTGTTCGCCCTGTGCTCTTATAATACTGCGTGCATGTATAGTGCGCAAGGGATAAATTAGTGAATAATATTTCCTTGTCAGACCTCACCCCCAACCCCTCCCGAATGGTCGGGGCAAGTTCTCCAAAGGAGAGGGGAGCTAAAACCGAACAACACAAAATCACTTTTTTACACCTTGCAGCGCATAATTCAGCAAAAAAATTAAAAACTTAATCAGGTCTCCTAACCGTTTTACACATAAAAAGCCGGTTGCTGATCATGTCTTTGCAATGTTTTTTCCGGGAAGGCTTTCTGTTCAAGCCGCTTCAGTTCTTCTCCTGCCTGTATTAACAGGCCTGTATCTATCTCATGCACTTCTTCCCCCGTTCCGATGTCTTTTAAAAGCATGATCGTTAACTGCCCTCCAAGGTGCTCGCGAAATTCATTCAGCCCCTGCAAAACAGGGCTATCCGCTTTCTCAATATCCATCACCGGATGCGTGATCTCAAAACCTAAATGCAGCAAGACCTGGATGACCCGCTTTGCTTTTTCTAAACCGAGGCGGCCAGACAATGCAGCATACATGGTGTCCAGTGCAATGCCCATGGCAACTGCTTCGCCGTGCAATATGCTGAAACCGGATAACTGTTCTGTTTTATGGGCGCTCCAATGCCCGAAATCGAGCGGGCGGGAAGAACCTTTTTCAAAAGGATCGCCACCGGCAATATGCTCCAGGTGAAGTTCGGCGCATCGCCTGATAAGATGGTTCATGGCTTCCATATTTCTATGGGCAAGCGGATAGCTGTTCTCTTCAATCCACCCGAAGAAACCAGCATCTTTTATAAGGGCGACCTTAATGGCTTCCGCAATGCCTGCCCGCCAGTCACGGTCAGATAAAGTGGCCAGAAAAACATCATCATTAAAAACGGCAACGGGCGGAACGAATGTTCCCAGAAAATTTTTCTTGCCAAAATAATTAATGCCGTTTTTTACACCGATGCCGGAATCGTTTTGAGACAATACGGTTGTGGGAATACGGATGTGCCTTATGCCGCGATGAGCAACAGCAGCGGCATAGCCTGCCACGTCAAGCACAGCGCCGCCGCCAATGGCGGCAAGATAAGAGTGACGGTCTATGCCGTGCAGGTTTACAGCGTTAACAATGCGATCAAACGATTGCCTGTCATTCTTCGATTGCTCACCTCCCGGAATGATCAGCATATCATTGATGAGCTGAATAGCATTATGTTCTTTAAAATAGCCTGCTATCTGTGCTAACAGTTGCGGATGATTTGCAACAACCTTATCGTCAATAACAAAAAGAATTTTCTGCGCCGCGCCTTCCCTGTTATCTTGTATGAATTTGCCAAACAAATTATTGGAAGGCCTAAACAGCGAAGACGTAAAAAATACCTTATACTCAAAAGAAACGCTGAACGATTGCTTAAGGTAATTTGCTTGTGCTTTTTTCATGAATACCGGCCGGTTGATTTAATGTGGTTCAAAAATAAAATAGTGCAGCGCAATGTAACAGAAACAACCTATTCATTTATATGTTTTCGGGAATAAAAGCCCGGCTCACAGATCAGGTTACCGCAAACACTTTTCCCAGGCCTATGGAAATGGGTAGCAGCAGCGCGATAATTATTGCAAAATACGTGGCGT
Source organism: Parafilimonas sp. (assembly GCF_047606085.1). Classification (GTDB taxonomy): domain Bacteria; phylum Bacteroidota; class Bacteroidia; order Chitinophagales; family Chitinophagaceae; genus Parafilimonas. Next base: position 11,306 of record NZ_JASGEX010000037.1, on the reverse strand, counting down.
TAAAGGCTGATGCCCAGGAAGCATTCATGAGGATCAATCCTATCACCCCGGCTTTAACGGCTCTGCCAATATTTTTTCCTGCAGGCTGTTGTATTGCTTTAACCAGCGGGGCAAAAATTGTCCAGGCAAATAACAGCAGGAAAATTGCAGTAAGATAAATTCCAGTTTTGTTGGCTATTGCAAAATAAAGAATGGAACCGGTTACCAATATATAAAGAAGGGAAGCAGCGTATAATAAGTTTTTGTTTCCCCCGTGCACGTCCCCGCGGCTGATCATTGTTATTGAGGCAATATATACCATAGGTATAAAAGCAAGCGCCCACCATTGTATTAATTGGGAAGTAACGATACTTATGCCCAGCAGGAGGTTCAGCCCCCTGCATAATCCCATATTAACCGGGCCTGTTACCGGATTATGTTTGCCCCATTTATCATAAAGCACCGCAGCTATAGCAATAGAACATGCGATGATGCCGGAATATATGCTGCAGAAAAATGCTGCTGTAATGCCAATGAATAATAAAATAATTCCCAACGCGGCTGCTTCATTTATCTGTACATATCCCTGCGGGATAGCCCTTTCCGGGCGTTCTGCTTTATCAAGCTCCGCATCAAATACATCATTTAAAACGATGCCGCCTCCATATAAGCCTATGGTGGAGATGCACAGTAAAATAATGTGCTGCCATTCATTTGTGCCAGGCGATGGATAAAATAAAACGCCCGAGATAGCTGCGCCCGCCAGCACATCCGACACAGCAGTTATGATATTTGCCGGCCGCATTAATTGCAGGAATGCTTTTGTCTTTTTCAATTGGTCGCTTTTAACTGATAATGATGGATGATTTATCTACCCTTGGTTGCTGGCCGCCGCGAAGAATGGTATTGCCTGCAAATTTTTTACTTTGATCTACTTCTTTCGCTAATACAAAGTCTGCCTCGTCAATTTGACCGCTTTGGCTAAATGCGGTAACAGCGTTACGGTAAGTTGTCATATAAATATCTTCGTCGCTGATGCCGCGCAGTTTCATCAGTGAAGCGGTTTTGGGAACGGCAAGCGGATCGCTGATGCCCCAGTCTGCAGCCGAGTTGATCATTATCCTTTCCGGGCCATATTGTTTTACTATATCAACCATGCGTTCATTGCCCATTTTTGTAAAAGGATAGATGGTAAAAGCTGCCCAGAATCCTCTTGCCAAAACTTCCTGAACTGTTTCTTCGTTGTTGTGGTCAATAATCACCATCTGCGGATCGAGCTGGTGCTCCATCGCAATATCCATGCTGCGCTGTGTGCCTCTTTTTTTATCGCGGTGCGGCGTATGTATCTGAACCGGTAACCCTGCTTCTTTGGCCAGCTCAAGCTGAAGGCGGTAATATTTTTCTTCAGCAGGAGTTTGGTCGTCAAAGCCTATTTCTCCCACTCCAACCACGCCTTCCTTATAGATAAATAATGGTAAAATTTCCATCACCTGTTCTGCGAGCTTTTCGTTGTTTGCCTCGCGTGAATTCAAACCAATGGTGCAATAATGTTTGATGCCGAACTGCGATGAGCGAAAACGCTCCCAGCCAATAAGGCTGCTGTAATAATCGCGAAACGTATCAACGCCTGTTCTCGGCTGGCCAAGCCAGAATGCCGGTTCAATTAAACCCACAATACCTGAATCGGCCATCGCCTGGTAATCATCAGTGGTTCTTGAAGTCATGTGCACATGCGGATCGAAAAACTGCATTCCTTTTATGTTTTGAAGATCAGCCGTGCTAAATGCTTCAGCAACTTCTTTTTGCCGCTGCAGTGGATCATGATTCATACAATTTATTTATTGGTTTGAATAAAAATTTTTTGCTTCTTCAGACAGGCTTTTCCATGTAAGCGTTTTTTGCAGGATAGCATGATGAAGCCCGGCTGTATTACCCAGTAAATTTTTGGCCGGCGCATAATTTGATTCAAAGCAGGCAAGCGCCGCTGCTTTTTTTTCAGTTAATGCGCCTTCGCTGAATAACCTTTGTACATCAGGAAAATTATGCGCATCAATAAATTTTCCTATAAGCTGCCAGAGGCGGGGATCAACGCGCCTGTGGGCGGCCCATCGTTCATGCGCATAATCAATAAGAATATTTGCCAGGGTTTTATTAGACCTTTCCTCAAGCCCGGTTATGCGATCCACATCTTTGCCGGTAAAGAAGGCTTTTAAAACCATTTGGTTCCATGCCGGTTCGTCAAGATATGTTGCGGGATATGGATTTTCATACATGATTGCCTCCAGCACAGTAGCTATGTTGCTGCGAATGCCCTCCGTGCACTGAAACCTCCACGCCTCAGGATAAGCAAGAAATGCAAGCGAGGAATATAAAGCTACCAGTTCATTCATCTCCGCCGCTTTAAATAGCTCCTGCATTATTCTTAGGAAATTTTCTTTGCTGCGGCTATTTAATTTCGTCAGTAAATACACGCGGCTTAACCTGTCAGCCGTCCAATCCCGCAGTAAAAAGCCCGGACAATATTTCTTAATATTTTTATCCTGTTCTTCTGTTATCTGAATAATCTTTTTGCCTGTTTTTCTTGGCAATAGCGTAAACGCGGTATTTAATTGAACGGCGTTTGCGTCTTTACTAAGAAGCGATGATTTTTCCGTCAGCCAGGCCCATGCTTCACCGGTTATGTTTTTTTTAATTATTGCTTCAAAGATATCTCCGCTCATAATGCTTCGCTTTTAAAAGAATAGAAAGTATTTTAATAAGCACCTTCCATACAGTATCCGATTTTCTGCAAGCCCGGTATTAATATTTAAAAGACGGGTACGAAACTCGCAAAAAAGTTTATTAATCACTGCACCGGCTTTCTTGTATTCCCGTTAAAATATTAAATAGCCCATATTTTTTAAACCCCGGATGCGCTGCCAATGCCCGGGGCAGGTTTCCCCGGCAAAATTTATGATAGCCCGATTATAACTAATTGCGTACTTCGCAAAATCGTACATCCAAAATCGTAAACTGTTATGGCTCCTTTATCTGAAAGAATGCGGCCAATAAAACTGGAAGACCTTGCAGGGCAGCAGCACCTTGCGGGCAAGGGCAGTATTTTACGCACAGCTATCGAAAACAACAATATTCCGTCCATGATATTCTGGGGGCCGCCCGGCAGCGGCAAAACAACCATTGCCAATATTATTGCACATACGTTAAACCTTCCCTTTCACCAGTTAAGCGCCATCAGCAGCGGCGTGAAAGATGTGCGGGAAGTAATTGAAAAGGCCAGGCAGGAAACAAATGCTGTTTTATTTATTGATGAAATTCACCGCTTCAATAAAAGCCAGCAGGATGCATTGCTGGGCGCTGTTGAAAAAGGCATTATTACCCTGATTGGCGCTACCACAGAAAACCCTTCCTTTGAAGTTATATCGGCTTTGTTAAGCCGTTGCCAGGTATATGTTTTAAAACCCCTTGATGAAAGTGATCTTGTTCCTCTTTTGCATAACGCCATGGAAAAAGATGAAGTATTAAAGAAGTATAAGATTGATTTAAAAGAAACATCGGCGCTGATAAATATAAGCGGCGGCGATGCAAGAAAATTATTGAACCTGTTTGAACTGGTGGTGACGGCCAAAGCTCCCTCTCCTTTGGAGAGGGCGGGGGGTGAGGTCGTTATTACCGACGAGTTGGTAATGAACGTTGCCCAGAAGCGCATTGCCTTATATGATAAGCAGGGCGAACAGCATTACGATATTATTTCCGCCTTTATAAAAAGCATTCGCGGCAGCGATCCCAATGCTGCCGTATATTGGCTGGCGCGAATGATAGAAGGCGGGGAAGATGTAAAATTTATTGCAAGGCGGTTACTGATACTTGCCAGCGAAGATGTGGGCAATGCCAATCCCAACGCATTACTGCTGGCGAATGCCACTTTTGATGCGGTAAATAAAATCGGCTGGCCCGAATCGCAACTCATCTTATCGCAATGTGCCATTTACCTGGCTTCCTCTCCCAAAAGCAATTCGGCAACAACAGCTATCGGCGCAGCGACAGCCGCAGTAAAACAATATGGCGATCTTTCTGTGCCTTTGCATATACGCAATGCGCCAACAGGTTTAATGAAAGACCTGAATTATGGGAAGGGGTATAAATACAGCCATTCTTACGAAGGTAATTTTGAAGAACAGGAATATTTGCCCAAAGAAATTGCGGGAACCAGGTTTTTTAATCCCGCCAAGAACACAAGGGAAGAGGAGATAAGAAAATTTTTAAAAAGCAAATGGAAGGATAAATATGCGTATTAATATTAATCCCTACTTTTATAGCAGCTTAAGACCTCTAATGTATTGCTTTATATGAAAAGGGCTGCTCTGCAAAAAAGTAGCCCTTTTTTATTTACCCCACCATCTTCAGCTCCTTTCTCACTGCATAAAACAAATAAGATTGCACATTGGCATAACCCATTTGCTTTAGTAATTCTTTGTATTTTAAAATCTGTTCCACATGCTTATCGCTTTGTTCAAGCGTGAACTTGTAATCCAGCAGCAGCACGCTGTCATCTTTTATCAATATCCTGTCGGGGCGTTGTGTGCGGCCATTTACATCAATGATATTTCTTTCTATAATGCTGTGGCCCGGCTGGTGCAACAGTTTGCTCAGTTCAGGATGCTGTAGTACATCTGTTACCGATTGTTTTAAAGGCGCCCGTTCTTCTTCCTGTATCACACCTTCTTCCAGCAGCTTCTCTATATAATTATCTGTTTCCTCTTCGTTGGATGCGTTGGCCAGCACCTCATGCGCCAGCGAGCCTTTCCGGCCCGATTTTTCCATGTTCAGCAAATGAACAGTGTGCCTGTCTTCTGTGGCTGCATATAAATCAGAAAGCCTTTGCGAGGTTGGATAATTCTTCAGCGTAATGCACGAACGCTCTGCCGGCCTGGAGGCGATCAATATATCTTCCGCTTTTTCATACAAATTATCTGTTGCAAACGCCGGGTTAAACTGTTGCATGGCTGCATTAACCACGTCGCCGATGGTGGTTAATTTATCCGCCTCTTTTTTAAACATGGTGGCGAGGTATAAAAAATCTTTGGCGCGGGTGGTGGCCACATACAGCATGTTCAGGCTGTCCATATTGCTGTACAGCACTTCTTTAAAATAGGCTTTGGCAACCGAAGTGCGGGCAAGCGCTTTGCCGAACCGTAATGGTATATTGCCCAGTTCATGGTACAGGGTATCCTGCGCCGGAACCCAGAATACCGTATTGGCCTTTGTTTCATTGTCCCAGATGCAGAACGGCACAAACACGGCCCTGAATGCCAGCCCTTTTGATTTATGTACCGTAATAACCTGCACGGCGTCTGCGCTCTCGGGTGAAGGCAGAGATGCTGCACAGCCTTCTTCTTCCCACCACTCCAGAAAAGCGCCGATGCCTTTCTCTCCCGGCTTTGTGGCATTGCCAATTAAATCGCGAAAGGACAGCAAATATGGAATGTGTTGCTGAAGATGGTCAAGCTGATAGCCGGTAATTAAATTTTCAACCAGCTCCGCCAGCGGCAGTTGCAGCCATTGCTGCCAGTGAGCGCATAAAGAAGCCGGCAATACATAATCCAGTTGGGATAATGATTTTTCATCCAGGTCGCAATACAGGCTGGGCGCTGCCTGTTTTTTATGCACGGCATGGTACAGGGCAATGCAATTGGCTTTGTATAGTGCCGTTTGTTCATCAATGCCGGTGATCACTTTTAAAGTGTTGATGATAAGATCAACTGCCAGGTTATTGCCGATGAGCAATGCATCGCCACTGATGACCGGTATGCCCTGTTCCATCAGCTTTTCAACGCAGGCAGTTGCTTCAAAGTTGGAGCGCACGAGAATAGCTATGTCTCTGCGGGCATAATTCTTTTCATGTATCAGCGCTTTAATTTCATGAATGGCATCATTCAATGCCTGTCCGCGAAACGCCGTTTCTGTATAACGCGCCGTTTCATTCTCCGCTTTGCTGAGCCGCTTAACCTTTATGGTGCCGCCGGGTTTTGTAAAGGGCGATCTGGCCTGCGCTGCACCGGCATACACCGATGTGATCACCTGGTTAAAGCCATTGCTGTTCCACCATTCATGTATGGCAGGCGGTTGTTCCTGTACGGCATTATTCAGGTATGATTGCATCAGGGCCGGCAGCAGTTGATATAAGCGGTTATTGAAATCAATAATATTGGCGGTGCTCCGGTAATTTTCTGCAAGGCTTTCTTCCAGCACATAATGTTCGCCTATCTCGTTTTTTGCCTGCCGGTGCAGTATGTTCCAGTCGCCGTTGCGCCAGCGGTAAATGCTTTGCTTGGTATCGCCTACAATGAGGTTGTCAATATATTTTCCTTCGGCAGCGGCCAGCGTATTGGCCAGCAATGCCCTGAAACTTTTCCACTGGTTTACGGAAGTATCCTGAAATTCATCAAACAAAAAATTGCGGTAGCGGGCGCCCACTTTTTCCCAGATGAAGGAAGGGTTATCGCCTGCATCGCCTGTGATGCCGGTGATGAGTTTTTGTGCATCGCTGATGAGCAGGTTATCGTGCTCATTCCTGTAAGCAGACAATAATGTTACCACCTCCTGCATCAGCCTTAAATAATATAAATTCTTTTTAAAAGCAATGGCCAGTTGGTATGCGCCAACTCTTTCCCCGTAAAATGCTTGTATTTGTTTCAGCAGCGCGTTAAGCTCATGGTACAAGGCATCATCGCCTTTGCCTGGTTTAAACCAGGCGCCAGGGTTATCAACCAGGGTAAATATTTTAGGAAATTTTTCCGCGTCGTTATGAATGAATGCCTGCAGCTTCCATAACCAGTTTTTGCTGCCATTTACAAAATGCGATTTGTCTAAATTGTATCGCTCAAAAACAGCTGCGGCCTGCTTTCCGTATTCAGCCAGCTCTTTTTCGTAAGCGTCAATTTCCTGTTTGGTTGCCTTGTTATACTGTTTAAAAAGCGCGTCAATATTCCCGGCGCCAATGGCGGCAATAGCTTTTTCAAACACATCAAAGCTTTCCTTGAATATCTCGCTGATAAGGTTGCCAAGCTCAGATTTATAATCCCAGTTCTTATTATCGCCGATGCGTTCCAAAGCCAGTGCAATTATCCATTCCAGCAGTTGCCTGTTATTGTCCAGTGAGGTGTCCATTTTTTGCACCAGTTCATCTTTCACCTTATCATAATTCATCTCCAGTGCATAGTCGGCGCTTAAGCCCAGTTCAAATGCAAAGCCGCGAATTACTTTCTGCACAAAGCCGTCAATGGTGCTTACTGCGAAACGGCTGTAATCGTGCAATATCTTTCTATATATTTTATCTGCTTGTTCTTTTAATGCTTTGCCTGCCAGTTGCGGATGTGTTTTTAAAATGCTGTTTCGATAAGCATCAACATTTTCATCGCCCTCTGCCAAACCTCTCAGCACATCCAATATGCGGGCCTTCATTTCTTCCGTGGCTTTGTTGGTAAAGGTTACTGCCAGTATTTCCCGGTATTTGTTTTCCCCGCTGAACAATAAGCTGAGATAATGTGCGGCCAGGCTGAAGGTTTTGCCTGATCCGGCAGAGGCCTGTAATATTTTAAGTGGTTTTTGCATGAAATGTAAAAATAACCTGAACCGGGATTTTATGGATTATAAGATTTGCAGGATTACAATGAAAGCAACATTACAATCCGGCTAATCCCTAAATCCCATTAATCCGGGTTCAGACAATTTATCGGATCATTAGGAAGTGAAATCAAATAAAGCTATTATGTTTGAACTTTAAAGAAAAATCGCTTGAAGAAATATTATTCTTTTTGTATCCTTATCATCCTTTCAATCATTGAAATCCAGGTTCAGACATCCTGCGCCAACATTATTCCGCCCACCGGCGGCCCGAAGGATTCTTTACCGCCGGTATTGGTTTTGGCCATACCAAAGGATTCAACGCTTAATTTCAAAGCAAATAAAATAACGCTCACCTTTGATGAATATATTCAGTTAGATAACCAGGCGGTACAAACAAGCCTGGTTGTTTCTCCAAACCCCGAAATAACGCCAATTATAACAGCCCATTTAAAAGATATAAACATACGGCTGAAAGATTCGCTCCGGCCAAATACCACTTATTCCATCAATTTCGGCAAGGCGTTAAAGGATAATAATGAGGGCAATATTGCTAAAAATTTCCTGTATGTTTTTTCCACGGGCGATCATATTGTAAACGGAAGGCTAAGCGGTAAAGTGCAACTGGCTGAAAACGGAAAAACAGATTCAACGCTTATTGTGGTGCTGCACAGCAACCTGAATGATTCGGCTGTTAAAAAGCTCAGGCCGGATTATTATGCAACGCTCGACAGTTTGGGGCGCTTTAAATTTCAGTATGTGGCCTACGGCAAATATGCCGTATATGTTTTGCCGAATGATTATACAAAGCGCTACGATGACAGCACCAAGATGTTTGCTTTTCTCGAAGAGCCTGTTGCCATTGACAGCGTTTCTTCAACAGAACCTGTTACGCTGTATGCTTATAATGAATATAAAGCCAGCAAAGAAAACGGCGGTTCCAAGGGCGGAGGGGGCAAGCCGCAGCAACCATCAGGCCAGCCTTCGAAAAAAAAGCCCGGCAATGATAACGATACGCCCAAGGTGATTAAATATACCATGGCATTGGACAACGGGCACCAGGATCTGCTGAGCAATCTTGATATAAGCTTCCCGGAGAAACTGGCAACATTTGATTCTTCTAAAATAAGCCTTACCGACAGTAATTTTAAGCCTGTAAGCAATTATAAAATTGTGGCCGATACTTCTTTTCAAAAATTCACGCTTCAACATCCCTGGAAGGAAGGTGAATACTTCAGGCTTATTATCCAGCAGGATGCATTTGTGGACAGCAGTGGTAAAATGCTTGCCAAAACAGATACCCTTAAATTTCAAACGGCTAATGAAAGTGAGTATGGCAGTGTGCGGTTGCGTTTCCCGACCATTGACCTCAGCCTTAACCCCGTAGTGCAATTTATACAAAACGATAAGGTGATAGATTCTGCTGCATTAACGGGAATAGAGTTTTACAGAAAGCTGTATAAGCCCGGCGATTACGAGCTGCGTATTTTGTATGATGAAGATAAAAACCTCACCTGGACAGCGGGAAGCTTTGATCTGAAACGGCAACCCGAAATTGTAATACGCCTGCCGCGCAAATTCACGGTGAAGAAGAATTGGGATAATGAGGGTGAAATAAACTTATAATATTTCAAAAAATAATTTGGTTATTACACTCAATATCTAACACTATTTGGGATTTAAAATATTCAACCTTCAATACTCAATATTCAATCAGTGTCATTTACTTAAGGAACGTTTGTAAAGTCCCTCCCCTTTGGAGAGGCCTGCCTGGCGGCAGACAGGGATTTAGGGTGAGGTCAAACAAGCGTAACTAAACGACATTGAATATTCAATAATCATTTGGGGGGCATATTGAGCATTCCTGCCCATCCGGCAGGCGGGGATTATTGCGTATTGAATATTGGTTATTTAGCCTGCACTTCGCAAAAATAATCTTAACAGAACAGGGTATTTTATTTTTATCAAGCCTGATTAAAGAACAGGAAATTGATAAACAATAAGCCGATAAGATCGGTATGGATTCAGGAAAGTTGGCAGCGTAAGAATTATTAGCCCCGGGGAATATCCGGAGACAACAAATAGTTTATTCCAGTGCATTCCTGCACAAAAGCACAATCAGTTACAGGCTTTATCTGCGCAGCAGCTGCTGGCAAAGGCTTCCGGCTTGGCCTTAAAGGCAAAGCCCATGCCCATAATGTAGCCCATGGCTTCACGCAGGGCGTCATTGCTTTTAAAATGCGGGTTGGTATTTATGTCGGCATGCACTTCCATATCCACATCGTACTGAATAAAAAGGTTGCAAAGCTCATAAGCCACTTCAATGCTTTTGGCCACTTCAACCAGCATGCGTTCTTTAATGTTATAGCGCTGCTTTGTTTTTTCATTATGAATAAACATAAAGCCGCCGCTATGCTCACGCAAAAAAACAATTACCGTTGCAAACTCGGTTTCGCTGCCTTTTACCTGGCTGTCGGTGCCAATGCAAACTTTTAGATGCACGCCTTTGTCGTGCTCGCGTTTAATAGCTTCTTCCACAGCCGATTTAATGGGCATGTGAATGGTTTCTCCGTTAAATCTTCTCCATCGCATAAAATATGTTTTTCCCAATGTACAAACAGAAAATTATATATGCTGTTATAAGATTATGAACATACGTGGAAAAATAGGCAGACAGAAGTGCATGCCTTCCTGTAAATTATACTCCTCACGGGATAAAAATGTGCAATTGTTGATTGGCTGAAGTATAAGCCACCCGAGCTTATTGCAGACTTGACATTAAAACAAAGCATGCATAAAGCATAACCATTTACACGTTATGCCCGGCATAAACCGGGCACCTGCCGCAGCATTGCAAACGCTGCTGATAATTATTAACTAATTTAAAATTTAAGGTCAGATTTCCCCGCCGCGGCGGGGAAATGACGTTTAAGTACAAAAACTAATGTTACAATCTGATAAAGCAAATTCAAAATTAATCATGCACAAATTTATCCGGTGTTTACTATAACGTGAGCTCGGGATAAGAAATTGAAATTCTGATTGGATATTATGTTGTTGAGCTTTGTTATGAAGTTGAGTCGTCACCTCGACGACAGGGGAGGTCTCATGATTTTTTTGCTGGCTGCATTTCGAGAGATTTCTCTCCCGAATGCTTTCGGGATCGAAATGACGGGCAACCTGCAACTTATCCCGAACTCACGTTAAATTATGCTGATAATAAAGAGCCAAGGGGTTGAAATATTATACGTACCAATTATAATGGGGCAATTTTTTGCACTGTGTTAATGGCTGAACAATAATGCAAAGCAGAAGATGATTTGCAATTGGGTTTCCTTGTTGCTGCAGGGGTACGTAAAAACTGCTGAAATGCAGGCTGGCATTCAATTGTGAAGTTCGTAAAAAAAAAGTATCCATATCCGGTAAATTTACAAAGAGAACAGGCTTTTTTCAGAGGCGTTTTGCACAGCGGCAGGCATGTATGCTGCATAAAATTGCCGCATGGTTTGCCCGGGTATAACTGAAACAGCCGGATTACTGAAGATGAATTTTAAGCCCCGGTTCATTTCAAATAAAAAAACTTTTAATGACTATCCGTAATTTGGAAATAGCTAATTATATTAGTATTTTTGTCTAAAATAATTAGCTATGAATATGTCAGAATTTTTCAGCAGGTATGCCGATGAAGATAGCTGCCGCCGTTT
>NZ_JASGEX010000036.1:0-4031 GCF_047606085.1 Parafilimonas sp. | reverse complement strand
GGCAGACGCATTAAAATTTTAAAGGCATAAAAAGAAGCGTAGCTTCGAAAAAATATTGTAAAAACGGGTTTCAACCCGTTTGAAACCATCAAAATGTTGTTGAGAGCCATCGGCTCGTTACATTATGCACCGTGCCGATGGCACTTATTTCTATGCAAACTCATCTATAACCGTGCTAAAGCACGGCTTTACAAAATTGAATCGAGCCGATGGCTCTTCATAAGAATTTTAATGCATCTGCCCTGAGTTAAATGCAAACATTCATTCAAACACGATGGTTTTATTCTTATACACAAAAACCCGGTCGTTCAGCACAAGCTGCAGTGCTTTTGCCAGTACGGCTGTTTCAATTTCCTTACCTGCATGCATCATGGCTGAAGCGGTAAAAGAATGATCAACCGGAATGATCTGCTGTGCAATGATGGGCCCTTCATCCAAATCATTGGTTACAAAATGCGCCGTAGCGCCAATCAGTTTTACACCACGTTCAAATGCCTTTTTGTAAGGATTAGCACCGATGAATGCAGGTAAAAATGAATGATGGATATTGATGATGCGCATGGCGTAATACCTTACAAAATCCGGCAACAATATGCGCATGAACTTGGCCAAAACAAGATAATCGCAATCGTGTTGGTCAATTATGTTTTTTATGGCTGATTCGAATGCTTCCTTATTTTTTTCCTGATGTGAAACCAGATAAAAAGGCACATCAAAACGGCTGCAAATATTTTCGAGCGTTGTATGATTACCGATAACACACTGCACCGTTGCACCAAGCGTTTTAAAATAATTACGGATGAGAATATCAGCAAGGCAATGGTATTCCTTCGTTACCAGTACAACAATTTTCTTTTCCGGGGAAGGATTAACATGCACGTTTGCATCAGCCGGCAACATATTTACCAATTGTTGATGAAGCGTTTCTGCGTTTTCATAATATGTTGTCTCCAGCCGCATGAAGAAACGGTTCTCTGCCGCATCCACATGCTCACGCATAGCCACTATATTGATGTTATTGGCAGATAGCACGCCCGAAATTGCCGCCACCAGCCCAACCCTGTCTTTACATTGAATTACGATGATCATTACTGTGAAATTGTCAAAGATATAAGCTGCGTTATTCAGTTCTGCTTTTTTGTGATACAGCCAGCAAATTACCGATGATCGTTCCTGTTCTTATTAAGTTAACTGTTGTATGTTGCATGGCAGTTGTAATATCGGCAGCTTCATTGTTTATGGAAAGCAGCACATCAAAATATTCCTGTAAAGCTTTATTGTTTTCCAAAGGCACAATACCTGCAACGCCAATAACAGGAATGTTTTTTTCTTTAGCCTTCTCTGCCACGCCATAAGGCCCTTTGCCCCGGAGGGTTTGCGCATCTATTTTTCCTTCACCGGTTACAACTATATCTGCTTTTTGCAAAGCTTTTTCAAATCCTGTTATGGAAAGAAAATATTCAATTCCGTTAACCAGTTTCGCATTGCAATAAGCTGATAAGCCGGCAGCAACACCGCCTGCCGCACCGCCATGTTTTATGGCCGGCATATCAATACCTGTTTGTTTTAAAGTGATAGCATTAAATGCTATAAGTGCAGCTTCCAGTTTTATAATATCATCATTCGTTGCACCTTTTTGAGGCCCGAATATCTTTGCAGCGCCATTATCGCCAAGCAAAGTATTTTCAACATCGCAAAGCACAACCAGTTCACAGGCTAATATTCTTTTATCAAAACCTGCAACATCAATCGAATTTAATAACGGTAAATCCTGTGGAATGATTTTTATTTCTTTCTCTTTATCATCTAAAAATTTTAAACCCAGCGCCTGTAACATGCCAGCGCCGCCATCAACGGTTGCACTGCCGCCGATGCACAATATTATCCGGCTTACATTTTTATCCAAAGCATGTTGTATCAATTCACCGGTTCCAAATGTTGTTGCCTGCAAAGGATCCAATTCGTTTGTCTTCAGCAATTTTATACCTGATGCATCCGCCAGTTCAATCACAGCCGTTTTATCATTATCAATCAACCCGTAAGCTGTATTTATTTTTCTGCCTAAAGCATCATGCACTTCAGCATGTACAATATTTCCGTTTTGTTTTTGAATGATGAGCGCTGCCGTACCATCTCCGCCATCACCAATTGGAAAATATTCAATAACGCATTGCAGTTTGCTTTGCTGCAAACCTTCGCCAATGGCTTTTGCAACGGCTGTTGCATCGAGGCTGTTTTTAAAAGCATTTGGCGTAATAAGGATATTCATTTTTTGATCAGATAATAAACGACAATAAATAAACGGTGAGCAAGGTAATCAAACCCATTAATGCGGTAGCGATTGAATATACCTTCAGCATGGATTTCATATCAATACTGCTGAATTTGGCTATCACCCAGAAATAAGCATCATTGGCATGAGAGATCATCATGGAGCCTGCGCCCATTGATAATACGCAAAGCAACCGGCCTGTATCTGTTTGCAAGCCAAGCGCAGGCAATAAAGGCTGCACAATGGAAGCGGCTGTAATAATAGCCACCGTTGATGAGCCCTGCGCTGTTTTAAGAATGAACGTAATTAAAAAAGGAAACAAAATGCCAAGCGAACCCAATGGCAACACGCTGCTGAAATGCTCACCAATCTTAGTTGCCACCAGCACTGCACCAAAAGATCCGCCGGCGCCTATTATTACGAGTATGCTACCTGCTTTTTCAGCCGCCTCCTGCAATTGTTTGCTCACAACAGCTTTCGTCCACGCCCGCCCGCAATTGAATGCGAGCAATATGCCTGTTGCAAGCGCTGTTACAGGTTCGCCCAAAATGGAAAAGATTTGTGCCATGTTTGCTTCATTCTTTTCCAATGCAAAAAAAGATTTTAATGCGATTAGAATTATGGGAATAACAACCGGCAAAAACGCCTGTATAACCGATGGCAGCTTTACAGCCGCAGCCGTAACAATCTCCTCTTCCGCTTCAATAAAACCCGTTCGTTTGCCCGCAAACCTGGCCCATATATTCCCAGCGATCATAGCGGGTAATGCAGCAATAATCCCTGTTAATATCAGCCTGCCAAAATCAACATTCATAATACCTGCAGCGCTTGCAGCGCCGGGATGCGGCGGCATTAAACAATGCACTGCATATAAGCCTGTAGATAAAGCAACGCTGGTTATAACCACAGAAACGCCGGCGCGTTTGGCAACAGATTTATTAATGCCGCTTAATACAATAAAACCGGAATCGCAAAATATAGGCATGCCTACAATGAAACCGGTAAGGCTTAATGCAAGCGAAGCATTTTTTTCACCAACCATTTTAAGGATAAACGCAGCCATCACTTTTGTACTGCCGGTATGTTCAAGCAATACGCCAAGCGTTGTTCCTAAAACAATGATCAATCCGAGCGAACGCATAATGTTACCAAAGCCATCCTTAACAGCATTTATAATATCTTCAAAAGGCATTTGCACGCCAAGGCCAACCACAAAGCAGGCTATCAGCAAAGCAAAGAATGCATGTATATGATATTTCGCAGTGAGCAGAACAATAACCGTAATGCCTGCAAGCAAACAAATGATTAATTGGGTGAAACCTGTTGCCATGCCCTTGAAAAAAATTTTTACAAGATAAGGCGAAATGGATTGCGCGGGAGTGCACAAAATAAAGGTTGAGTAATACTTTGAGGCGCCGGGAAAGCCCGAAGGGCTTAAATGTGAATAGCCCTGAGCGCCAGCTCAGGGTAAAAGGCATATATAAGCGAGGCAACCCCGCCTGCGGGGTTTAATGAAGCAGATTAAAGCAGGTATTTTTCGTTAAACGCCACACCGTTTTCAGTAAGCAGCCTTTTGAACTCATCATAGAATGTTTCTTTTTTATGATGCTGCTTTTTATTTTTTATATAATTAATCATTATTGTCCGGATAAAAATTATCGAATCTCTTGAAACCATTTGCCAGAGCGGGTTCTGGCCCCTCTCCTTTGGAGAACTTGTCCCGACCATTCGGGAGGGGTTGGGGTGAGGTCAAACATTG
>NZ_JASGEX010000035.1:0-11595 GCF_047606085.1 Parafilimonas sp. | reverse complement strand
CCCTAACCTGGAAAAATGTACGTATTATATGTTAATGTCTAAAGCTTGCATAAGTTTTTTTGCGGCTGCTGTATATTCATTAAGATGCCAGGTATTATTGATTTTTACTTTTTTTACATCAGTCAATAACTGTATGTAGTCGTTAACCGATATTTTTTTGAGTAAGTTTTTTGTCTTTAGTTCTATAAATAAATGTTGATACCATTGCAAGCAAATATGATTGATAAACATCCAGCCTTCAAGGGTTTGCTGATTTTGCATATAAGTGTGATCTGCTTCCAATACATTTTTCATGCCATCGAACATAGTTTCGATATACATTCTGCTTTTGTAAGTTTCGTAAACATCCTGTGCTGAAGCGTCATATAAATTGGTGAGAAGAGCAATGGTTCCAAAATGATTTCTGTGCTGATGGTATTTTTCTATGCTGTAATTTTCAGGATGTGTTTTTATTCTGCCTATGTAATCTGATTCTTCTTTAAGCCGTAATGTCTCATCTAAATATAAATGCAGGAGAAGTTTTTCGTGTTTGTAGGTATGATGCCAAACGGCTCGTTTTTCATGCTCAAAATAAACGGCATCGGTTTTAAATGTGTTGTTTGACAGGGCATTATAATCTATCAGTGCATTGTTTCTTTTCAATGGCAGAATAAAATCCAGTTTTTCCTGCAAAAGAAGGTCTCTGTTGGCTTCAGAGTAAAATCCTTTATCAGCCACTATAATTGCTTTTTTCAAACCCGCCTGCAATAAGGTGTTTTTAAATGCTTTTACTTCACGAACATTGCCAGGCAGCAGCCGGTAAAATACCGGCATGCGTTGAGTGGCGGAATAAACATAAAGAAGATTAAACTGTTGCTCAAAATTCAGTGGTGCATTATATCCCTTACGTGCTATGGCAATCTGCTCTGATTGGCTCAACACATGCGTTGCATCCATAAGAATATAATCCCCTTTTTCAATAAATGCTTTCATGTATGACTGCATGGCCCCAGGCATGCCTCCCGTTTTATTCAATACGCCGGAAGCCGTTTTTTCGTTAAAGCGATGAATGCCCAATAGCTCTGGCAGATAGCTGCTGTCTAAGCGGAAGGGAATGCTCTTTAATGGGCATTTATATACTATACGGCAATAAGCAATAGCAATTAATTCTTTCCACATCTCTCCAAAATATTTTTCGAGGCGCTTACTATAATCAGTAAACCGGGTAATAACAAGTTGAGCAACCCCATACTCTTTTACTAATACCGGGGCAATGGTGGTATGCGCTGTCATAGCTTTTGCTGCTAATCGTGCAGGTGAAGGCATAAAACCTTTTGTTTCACTGATAGAGCCCAATAATTTTCCGCTGACTTTCTTTGGCTTCTTTTTAAGAGCATCATACACCGTTTTATACGCGTACAAATAATATCTGCCATTGATGAGGCGCAGTTCTGTGCCGGGCTGTTTATGTTTTAATGCCCATTGAGGATGCGGAGAAGAAGAATGTTTGGACATAGTACGTACTTTACGTATTACAAATAAAATCAAAACCCTTGAAAAAACAAGGGCTTTAAAAGAAAAAATCTTCCTAATACGTATGTCTATCCAAGTTAGGGATTAAGCTGTTTGCAATAAAGCATCTGTTTTTTTCTTACATTATCTAACATGCCGGCAAGTTTACTGCCAGATGAACCATGTAAGGCCTGTAAGATTATAGCTTTTTTACCAGGTAATAATTCTTAACAAGCCGCTTGTTATATAGCCTGTTTTCTGCAGGCACTTCATTTAAGTCAACCGTAGCAAGCTGCGTAAAACTGTAGTTATTAAAGCTATGCATCAGTTCATCTGCTTTGCCGGCATAAACAAGCAGGCCAAAATTTGTATCTGCAGGTATCTTAACTGAATTGCCATCAGCTATATTTGGCATCGGATTTCCATAGCTCCATATTATTTCCGGAACGAAACCATCGCCTTCATACGTTTTAATGTTGTGCTTTTTCTCAATGCCATGCAGGTTAGCTGCATCATAATAGTTGCTGTTAGTATAAAATATTTTTGATAATGGTATGATGGTAGTTACAATGCCGCACATAAAAAAAACAGAGGCATAAAACACCTGTGCAAAATGTTTTTTCATTAACCCATTTATTATTGTAAACGCGCAGGTAAAAGAAATTATCACAAGCAATATATACCAGCCCATATAATTCTCCAGCCTGGGTTTCAATAAAAAAAGTCCGGTGAACGGAACGGCTAATCCTATCAGCGCAATCAATCCAAAGCTGATGTAAACAACCAGTTTTTCATATCTGCCCGTTATTTGCTTAAAAGAGATAATCAGGTATTGGATATAAAAGCTTGTATTCATAGCAAGCGGAATAAGCGCAGGCAATATATAGCGTACTTTTTTTTCAGGAATAAATGATAAAAGCAGTAACGAGGAAATTGTCCACAGAAATGAAAATGTATAGATTTTACTGTTGCTTACACGCTTACGCATATAGAAATACATTAAGGAAATAAAGGATGGAATGGTCCATATTCCGCTCTGCGTAAAAAAGCTCCAGTAATAATAAAAAGGTTTTACTTCATAATTTCCCCAATTCGCTGTTTGTTTTGACAAAGCGGTTCCCGCGCCTGTATCAAGATATTTTACATACAACGGCCAGGAAAGGCCAATTGCTAAACCAATGCAGAGCACAATCAGGCACAGTAATAAATTCTTACCTGCTTTTTGCCTGTAAATAATAAAATAAGCAATCAAAAAAGAAAGCAGTAATCCGTACATGGAAACAGGCCCTTTGCTAAGGAAAGAGCATCCTGCAAACAGGCCTGCCAGCGCGATATTCAATGCTGTATTTTTATTGAATGATTTATATAAGAAGTAAATACACGCCACCATAAATGCATGTGTGTATATATCCCATTGGTTATCCCTCCCCGAAAAAAATATATAGAA
Source organism: Parafilimonas sp. (assembly GCF_047606085.1). Taxonomy (GTDB): domain Bacteria; phylum Bacteroidota; class Bacteroidia; order Chitinophagales; family Chitinophagaceae; genus Parafilimonas. The sequence goes on along the minus strand of NZ_JASGEX010000035.1, from coordinate 8,657 downwards.
AGAAGTAATGAGTATAAGCGAAGCATATAATGGCTGGTTGTTTTCAGGCTGAAAACGTTTTACCAGCTTATAAAAAAAATACACAAGCAGCACGCAAATCAATGCAGCCGGCAGGCGCAGCACAAACATGCTTTGCATGCCATCCATCAGCATAAAAAAAGCGGTTAACCAGGTAGGCAGTGGCGGCTTTTCATAACGCGGCAAACCATTCATTGTTGTAAAAATCCAGTGGCCGTCATTTACCATTTCCCTTGCAGTAATCAGGTTCCTCGCTTCCATGATGTTTGTTTGTATCAAGCCGAGATGAACAAACAGCATCAGCACGGAAACAGCCATTAATGCAGCAAGCGGGTATTTCTCAGCAAGCGATTTCATGCCTGTTTTTTAATAATAACAATATTGCGGAAGTAAACCACAAAACCGGTAATCTGCCCGGCAAACAAAACAATATCTTTCCTGAACGCGGCATACACCAATATAAGAAAAGAGCCGGCGAGGCTGATGATCCAGAAGCCTAAAGGCAAATGCGATTCCTTTTTCTTCTCTGAATATATCCATTGATAAATAAACCGGCATGTGAATAGCATTTGAGAAACAATGCCGAGCACAAATAACCATGCCGGTATGTTTTCATTATGAAAAAGGTTTTCCCGGTCATTAACAGCATTGTTATAGCCATATATTGAAATAAAAACAGGAAAGAGATAGATAAGCGGGCGTAAAATACTGGCAAGTTTTTGCCACTGGCGCTGCAACTGCATATTGCGTATATAAATATAATACGTAATGGTTTGCCCCAGCATGATGACAAAATCATTCCTTAAATAGCCATATACAAACAACAGGAAAGATGCAAGTAAGCTAAACTCCCAAAACAAAACCGGCGTTAAAACTTTCTTCTGTTTTTCAGATAAAATCCATTGCAGTAAAAGCCGGCTTGAAAATAATATTTGCGCCAAAGCGCCAATGCCGATTATGCCCCAGTTACTCATAATCTCTTTTCAGCAATGGTGTAATTAATGTATTTCCGCTTCATCCATACATAAGCGAAGCAGTCGCCTAACGGGCCAATAAGCCTGTTCCATAAATGGAAGTTTGATTTGCCTGCAACCCTTGGAAAAGCGCGTACAGGCACCTGCATGATCCTGCCCTTTTGCAATAAGATCATCGCTGGTAAAAAACGGTGCAGGCCGTTGAACATAGGAATGGCTTTTGCCTTATCTGCTTTAATGATTTTTAAAGGACAGCCTGTATCATCCATACCATCGTGGGTAAAGCTGCGCCTTATGCCGTTGGCAATTTTGGATGATGTTTTTTTAACAAAAGAATCTTTTCTGCCGGTGCGCACACCGGTTACCAGGTCATACTCATTGCAATAATCAGCAAGTATATTAAAGTCCCCGGGCGAGGTTTGCAGGTCGGCATCAATATAACCCACCCATTTTGTATTGGCACAGTCAAAGCCTGCTTTAATGGCAGCGCTTAACCCGCAGTTTTTTTCAAATGATATATAAGTGAAAAGCGGATTTGCGTTGCATATTTCACGAATCATCTGCAGGCTGTCATCTTTTGATCCATCATTTACAAACAGTACTTTGGATGGAATTTTGGCTAAAGGAAAATAAGCTTCAAAAGCCTGCTGTATGCGTGGTAAATTTTCTTCTTCGTTATATACAGGGATAATGATCACTAATTCCGGTTGTTTCATTCAGGCGCTTTATTTTAACCGGCAAAATTAAACCATAACCAACTTGCGGTTTTTATTTTAAACTGAAAATACTTGTTACAGTTGCGCCAAAAATAAGGCGGTGGTTTTTTACGCAATGATGGGAGCAACGACTATAAATAAAAGTTATCGAAAATTTAAATGGCTTTTAAGCGCGGGCTTCTTTGTTTAAAGGATTTAAAACAATCAGCATAAACATGGTGCTGCTGCCAAATTCCAACAATTCGGCGCCTTTGCTGTCAAACGTTAAAAACGATAAGCCAAAAACCAGCAGGCAGCCGATGATCTGGTAAAGCCTGGCAACAGGAAAGGCAGCCTTATCAATAAAATTTTTAAATCCCGGCTTCTTATTGTATAGCCGGGGAATAACAATAAGATATATGGCAACGCCTGCTATCAATACATCTGTAAAAATTATTTTATTAAGCTTTTCACCATCTACAATGAGGTTATGAATATTCTCTTCATCCTGTGTATTGTGCTCACGGAAGTATTCAGAAGTTTGAAATTTAAAAATGCGCTGGCCCCAGCTTATTTCCTCGCCTAAAACAAAGAAGCTGCCCAATGCAATAAAAAAGTAAGTGAGAAAGAACCAAATATTCTTTTTGCGGGCATACTTCACCAAAAGAATCAGGCTGGTTAAAGTTAGTATGGCAAGCGGCACTAAAGTAAGGTCTTCAATAAAGCCATCCTCCTCTACATAAGATTCAAGGAACCAGGTTTTATCTACCCATGCGGCAATAATGCCAATAACCATTAGTACAAAAACAATTATTAAAACTATTTTTTCTAAACCGCCTATTTTATTTTTCTGCATTGTAAAAGTTTGAGATTCCGTGCACAAATATCATAAAAAATGTTCCGGTAAAAATCTCATTTACCATTTCATTTAGGCCTCGTATTATTTGCAAAACTTTATCATTGTATTGTTCGGCAGGCGGGAAAGTTTTTTAAATATTAAAACCAATAAGAAACAGCCGTTTTTGATAACAGACAAAATTCCTGGCATTATTTTTAAACAGGCTCTAAAAGATACCTTCAGGGAAAACAAGTGAAATAAAAAACTTCGCCTGATAAATTTTCCCGCAATATGAATTACAAAACAGCCGGAACAATTAACTTCGGTACAAACAAAATCAATTTCACTATCTCTGGCACAGGGAAATGTAACCTTGACCGGTTAATCATTTTACCGCTATAAAACATCTGTTCATGAAAAGACCGCTATTTCTTTTTGCAGCATTGCTCTCGCTGGCAGCATGTAATAACACATCTGATAAAAATATTGCTGATATACCGGGCATAGATTCATCCGTCAAACCCGGCGATAATTTTTTCATGTATGTAAACCGTAAATGGTATGATACCGTACAGATACCGCCTTCACAAACAGGCGTGGGCGCATACATGTTTATGAACTACCCGCAGCGTTTACGTTTGCAGGGCATACTGGACAGTGTTGCAAAAGCCGGCAATACCACAGGCAGTATTGAACAAAAGCTCGGAGATTTTTATGCTTCCGGCATGGATACAAATACCATTAACAAGCGTGGTTATGATCCCATAAAACCAATACTCACCCGTATTGACAGCATCAGTAATGTTGCTTCTTTAATGAAGTTTGTTGCAGATGAAGCAAGCGTGTATAATACCTCTGTGGTAGCCTTTTATGTGGGGCCGGATAATAAAAACAGCAATCTCAACATTGCCCACATCCACCAGTCAGGTATTGGTTTGCCCGAGCGGGATTATTATTTTAAAACAGATCCGTCAAGCATGGCTATCCAGCAGGCTTACAAAATATATCTTGCTGCACTATTTAAACTTACGGGCAGCGATACTGCAACGGCAGCAAAAAATGCTGATATTGTTTATAACATTGACAAACAACTTGCCGCTTCACATAAAACCAATATTGAATTACGCGATATAAATGCGAACTATAATAAAATGGCTGTTGCCACGCTTGCAAAACGTCAGCCCAATATCGGCTGGCCGGATGTATTGAATGAACTGGGCGCAAAAACAGATTCTATTGATGTGTCGCAACCTGCTTATTACGATAAGCTCAATGCAGTTTTAAAATCCATTCCGCTAAGCGACTGGAAAGTCTATCTGAAAGCGCATTCCGTTAATACATATACGGATGTGCTAAGCAAACCCTTTGTTGATGCGGCATTTGAGTTTAATAAGGTATTGTCAGGGCAGGCTGTACAAAAATCACGCGGCGAGATAATGGCAGGCGCGGTTGACCAATCACTGGGTGAAGCCCTCGGGCAATTGTACGTAAAGAAATATTTTACGGAAGATGCTAAAAAGCGTGCTTTGGAACTGGTGAATAATTTACAACAGGCGTTATCAGCAAGGATAGATAAGCTGGACTGGATGAGCGACAGCACCAAGCAAAAGGCGAAAGAAAAATTATTTGCTATCACAAAAAAGATCGGTTATCCCGATAAGTGGAGAGATTACAGCAATGTAACGATTATAAAGGATAAATACTTTGAAAATGTGGTATCGGCTGCTTCCAGTAATTATCAGTATCAGCTGGCAAAACTGAATAAGCCTGTTGACAGATCAGAATGGTTTACCACGCCCTCAACGGTTACAGCGTATTACAATCCTTCAGCCAATGAAATTGTTTTTCCCGCAGCCATCCTGCAACCTCCGTATTTTGATAACAATGCAGATGATGCCCTTAACTATGGTGGCATTGGTATGGTGATCGGCCATGAAATGACACATGCTTTTGATGATCAGGGTGCACAGTTCGATAAGAACGGCAACGTGGAAAACTGGTGGACGAAAGATGATTATGAAAAGTTCAAGGCAAAAACGCAACAGGTAGTTAATCTGTATAACAGTTTTACTGTGCTGGATACCGTGCATGTTAAGGGCGCTATGACGCTTGGTGAAAATACAGCAGATATAGGCGGCGTTGCCATTGCTTACGATGCTTTTAAAATGACCAAAGAAGGGCGGGATACAACAAAGGCCGGCGGCTTTACACCCGATCAGCGCTTCTTTATTTCGGTTGCACATATATGGCAGGTAAAGATGAAAGATGAATTTCTGCGCCTGTGGATCAATAACAACCCGCATTCTCCTCCAATATGGCGTGTAAATGGCCCGCTGATGAACTCAACACATTTTTATGAGGCATTTAATGTGCAGCCGGGCGATAAAATGTATCTGGCGGAGAAGGACAGGATTCATATCTGGTAACGAATAATATTCAGGGGGCAGTGATTTTCTTTCCGGTTAAAGCAAATGATGGGGCGTTTGGTATAATTCCCGGTTCTGATGCGCATACGGATAATATAGTTGCAACTATTCCGCCATAAGGTATTTTATGCTGCAACAATACTTCATTATGCCAATAATTTTTTTTACTTGTCTTTTATGCTTTATTGCCCTTACTTACTTTTAAAACCTATCCGTTCCCTGTGTTCCCATTTATCTTTCTGCAACAGGTAGTTTATAGCATCATACACATCTTTAAATTGTTTGTTGTATTTGCGTTCTAACTTTTTCAGCTTGTCGGTTAGGTCTTTATGGCTCAAAGCATATTGCCGTATAAATACAAAGGCCCTCATAATTGAGATATTTACATCAATGGCTTTTTGAGAATTTAAAACAGCGCTCAGCATGGCCACGCCCTGTTCTGTAAAGGCAAAGGCTAAATATCTTGTACCACCTCTTTTGTTTGAGGTGCTAAAATTGCACCTCAAAGCTTCCCACTCTGCCTTAGTCAGCTCAAACATAAAGTCTGGCGGAAACCTGTTAATGTTTGTTCTTACTGCCCTTTTAAGGTACTTGGTTTCTGTTTCATACAGCTCAGCAAGATCGAAATCCAACATCACCTTTTGCCCTCTTATTTCATAAATCCTTCTTTGAATTGATGGTATTATTTCCATGGCCTTCGTTTTATAGCAGCCCTTCATCAGCAAAACTGTAATAGCCGTACTCGCTTACAATAATGTGGTCTAACACTTTTATATCGAAATAAGCGGCAGCTTCATTAATTCTCCTTGTCAGCTCTTCATCGGTGCGGCTGGGCTTCAGGCTGCCGCTCGGGTGGTTATGGCAAAGAATAATGCTTGTTGCATCGTTCTCCAGGGCCTTTCTTACAATGATGCGCGGATCGGCAACCGTGCCGGCCATACCGCCTTCGCTTACAATTTCAGAATGCTTTATTTTATTGGCGCGGTTTAAATACACCACAGCAAATACCTCATGCTTCTTATACTGCAACTGGGCTTTCAGGTATTCCGCAATATCGCGGCTGCGAATTACAATGTCTAATTTCTTTTCAGCCACATCCCGGCGCTGGCCAAGCTCCAGGGCGGCGGCAATGGTTATGGCCTTTGCTTCGCCAATGCCTTTTACCTTCAGCTTTAAAATTTCTTTTACTGACAGCTTCCCCAGCTTCTGCAGATCATTACTCACCGATATAAGGAGTGCTTTGGCCACATCAACCGCACTTTTATCTTTTGTGCCGTTATTAATAAGGATGGCGAGCAGTTCTGCATTGCTTAAAGCATGGTAGCCTTTAAGCAGGAGTTTTTCACGGGGCCGGTCATCAACCGCCCAGTTTTTGATGGAAGAATTGGGCATTGGAAAAAATATGAAACTTCAAATTAGTATTTCTTTTTTGAATTTTTATCTTCGCCGCCTATCAAGCTACACTATGGGTCCTTCAGTAAAAATTTTTTCAGGTACCGGGTCGCAGGCGCTGTGCGCTAAAATTGCGCAGTGTTTTGGCGTTGCGCCCGGTAAAGTAAATATTCAAAAGTTCAGCGATGGGGAATTTCAGCCGATATTCCTTGAAAGCATTCGCGGTGATTATGTGTTTTTAATACAAAGCACCTGCGCACCCACAGATAATTTGATGGAGCTATTGCTGATGATTGATGCTGCCAAACGCGCCAGCGCTTATAAAATAATTGCTGTAATCCCATATTATGGCTATGGCCGGCAGGACAGGAAGGATCGTCCACGGGTGGCCATCGGGTCTAAACTGGTAGCCTCGCTGCTGGAAACGGCCGGCGCTAACCGCATAATTACCCTGGATTTGCATGCTCCTCAAATCCAGGGTTTCTTCGATATACCGGTTGACCACTTAGATAGCTCGGCAATTTTTATACCTTATATAGAAAAACTTAACCTGCCAAACCTTACCTTTGCGTCCCCCGACGTGGGGAGTACCAACCGCGTAAGGGAAATAGCCAGCTATTTTAATGCAGAAATGGTTATTTGCGATAAGCATCGCAAACGGGCAAATGAAATAGCCAGCATGGTTTTAATAGGCGATGTGCAGGATAAAGATATTGTTTTAATAGACGATATTATTGATACCGGCGGCACCCTTTCGAAAGCCGCAGCTCTTTTAAAAGACAATGGCGCAAGAAGCGTAAGGGCTTTATGCACGCACCCGGTTTTAAGTGGCAGGGCTTTTGAAAACATAGAAAACAGCGTGCTGGAAGAACTGGTGGTTTGCGATACCATTCAGCTAAAGCAGCCTTCTTCAAAAATCAAGGTTATTTCGGTGGCCGATCTTTTTGCAATAGCCATACGAAATGCTTACGAAAATAAGAGCATCACCAGTTTATTTATACACTCGCAGATGAGAGATAAATAAATTTCTTTTTTGAAAGTCAGCGACTTTGCGCATAGAACTGCGAAGTCCGGAGACCTGAAGTGTTCAAAACCTGCATTAGCGATCCGTATGATCGCCCACGTGTGAAGAAATAATTGTGCCAGGGGGATTTATACACCGTAGGTGTGGTGCGTGTAAACGTTCCGTTCCAATGGAACGGTAAAGAAACATTACGGGCAGCATTGTACACACGTTAAGCCTCTGTGAGGCTTTAAGAAAATGGTTTCGAACAACAGCTATGGTCCGGAGACTTCGCAGAGCAGGGCTGCCCCCCATCCCCTGAAGGGGAGTACCGTGCTTAAGTAGAATTTATTGGCTGGTAGCCAAAAAATAAAATTGTATTTTTTAAACTTCCCGTTCCTGAAAGGAGCGGGGCAAACAATAAATAAAAATGAAAACAATTACAATCGAAGGACAACTGAGGACCGAAATTGGCAAAAAAGCCACCCGCCAGCTTCGCTCTCAGGAACTGGTGCCTGGTGTAATTTACGGGGGTGCGCAGGAAGTGAACTTCTCTGCTCCTGCAAAGGCATTTAAGCCTCTTGTTTATACACCGGAATTCCAGTTGGCAGAAGTAAAAGTGGATGGCAAATCTTACACCTGCATCTTAAAAGATTTGCAGTTTGATAAGGTGAAAGACAACCTTATACACATTGACCTGCTTGAGCTGGTTGGCGACAAAAAAGTTATTGCCGACCTGCCCCTGAAATTCAACGGCACGCCCGCCGGCGTAAAAGAAGGCGGCAAGCTGATTACAAAAATGAAGTCGCTTAAAGTAAAAACCCTGCCTAAGCATTTAAAGGAAAATATTGAGGTTGACATAAGCGAGCTTAAATTAAATGAAAACATTCGCGTGGAAGATGTAAAAGCGGAGAACATGGAAATTATGAATTCACCCAGGATTCCCATTGCCTCCATTGTGCTTACGCGCCAGTTGAAACAGGAAGAAGCCGCTGCGGCCACTGCTGCCACAAAAACGGCGGCCCCTGCTGCAGCTAAGAAATAATTTTTCCTGCAATGCATAAAAGTCCTGCCTTTGCGGCGGGATTTTTTATTTATAGTAAACACAGGATGAATTTGTGCATTGGCTATTTGCACCTGCTTTGTAGGATTGTAAGATGATCTCACATTCCTGCACGTCATTCCCGCGACCTGTTCCGGTTTATCGGAAAGGCGGGAATCTCATAATCATGCTGTATAAGCAAGGATGACTTTATAAAATGTGTATTGGTACACGCTAAGTATGAGATGCCCCCGATGCGTTGGGGCATG
>NZ_JASGEX010000034.1:0-25847 GCF_047606085.1 Parafilimonas sp. | reverse complement strand
CGGATGTATTCTTTACTTCCAATATGGGCGAAAATAAACTGTACCTTAATAAAGGCAATTTTCAGTTTCAGGATGTAACAGCCACTTCGGGAATTAAGCAGGACAGTATGTGGAGCACAGGCGTTTATCTGGTTGATATAAATAATGACGGCTGGTTAGACATGTATGTGTGCAGCGCAGGCCACATGAAAGACAGGAACAGGAGAAACAAATTATACATCAATAATCATAACCTCACATTTACCGAATCTGCGGCAAAATACGGCCTCGATATTTCTGCTTACACAACACAGGTGGCTTTTTTTGATTATGATATGGATGGCGACCTTGACTGTTTTATGATTGATAACAGCCCAATGCCCATAAACGATCTTGGTTATATAAACCGCCGTGATCTGCCTGATAAAGACTGGCCTGTGGCCGGTTTTTTAAAAGGCGGAGGAGACCATTTATACAGAAACGACAACGGCCATTTTACAGAGGTAACAAAACAGGCAGGCATACATGGCGGCCTTATCAGTTTTGGCCTGGGAATTTCCATTCTTGATATCAATAATGATGGCTGGCCCGATATATATGTTTCCAATGATTCTTACGAGCGTGATTATTTATACGTTAATCAGCAGGATGGAACTTTCACTGATGATTTCGAAAACTGTTTTTCGCACACAAGCCTTTCATCAATGGGCTCCGATGTGGCAGATATAAATAATGATGGCTATCCCGAAATTTTTACAACAGATATGCTGCCTTACAGCGATTACCGGTTAAAGACACTGGGCTCATTTGATAACATTAATTTCTTCAGAAAAAAAGTTAACCAGGGCTTTTATTACCAGTACATGAAAAATTGCCTTCAGTTAAATAATAAAAACGGTACGTTTTCAGAAATAGCAAATCTCGCGGGCGTTTCAGCAACAGACTGGAGCTGGGGCGCTTTACTGTTTGATGCAGATAACGACGGGCTGATTGATATGTATGTATGCAATGGCGTAAACCGCGATGTTACCGATCTCGATTTTGTTGATTTTTTTTCCAGTGAGGCCATACAAAGGCAGGTGCTTACAAACAACCAGGAAAATGTGGATGAGGTGCTGGCGCACATACCGCAGCATGCCCTCGTAAACAAGGTTTTTAAAAACAAAGGGAACTTAATGTTTGAAGATATAGGTGAACGCTGGGGCTTTACACAAAAATCTTTCTCAAACGGCGCAGCTTATGCAGATTTGGATAATGACGGCGACCTTGATCTTATCATTAACAATGAAAACGGGCCTGCTTTTGTGTATAAAAATAATTCAAGGGAAACAGGTAAAAATAATTTTATAGCGCTTAAGCTTGCAGGCAATGCACAAAACACTTTCGCCATAGGCGCTGCCATTAAATTGTATGCAAACAATCAGATTCTTAGCAGGGAAATAATGCCAGGCAGAGGTTTCCAGTCTTCGGTAGATTATAAACAAATCATTGGCCTTGGAGGAATGCATGTTATAGATTCGCTGGTTATTGTATGGCCCGATCGCACCTGTTCAAAAATGGAGCATCCAAAAATTGATACGACCTATATTATACAACAACCTGATTCAGCCCGGAAATATATGCAGCCGGTTCAATCTTTCACACCTTTGATTGATACCATTCATAATAGTTTTGACAAGCATGTTGAAGACGATTATATAGATTTTAATTATGAAAGAAATGTGCCTGAAATGCTTTCCAGGCAAGGCCCCGGGGCAGCGTCAGGCGATATAAACGGAGATAGCCTGGATGATGTTTATATTGGCGGCACACAAGGGCATCCGGGCCAGGTTTATTTGCAACAACCAGACGGAGATTTTATAAAAAAAGAAGAACCCGCTTTAAGCCAGTTTACAGATTTTGAAGATGCTGCTGTTTTGCTTTTTGATGCGGATAAAGATGGCGATCCCGATTTGTTTATTGGCCCCGGCGGCAATAATAACCTGCCTAACACAAGGCAAACGCAGATACGGTTTTTTAAAAATGATGGCAGGGGAAATTATAGTTTGGATGCGGCCGCATTTCCCGAAAATGCAGCCAATATTTCAGTAGCTGTTCCCTTCGATTTTGATAATGATGGCGATCTTGATCTGTTTGCAGGCGGCTTATGTGTGCCTGTGAACTATGGCGCTAACCCGCGCAGCTATATTTTTCAGAATGATGGCAATGGCCATTTTACTGATGTTACTTCAACCGTTGCGCCCGATCTTTTACATATCGGCATGGTTACTGGTGCAATATGGGCAAATGTGGCAGGTGATACTGAAAAAGAGCTTGTTATTTGCGGAAGCTGGATGGCGCCAAGTATCTTCCAATATAAAAGCAATCGCTTTGCAGAAATAAAGACCAACCTTTCAGATATGTTTGGCTGGTGGAGAAGCATTAGCGCCGCCGATGTAAATGGCGATGGAAAAGAAGACCTGATATTGGGCAATATCGGTGAGAATTTTTATCTCCGTCCTGATACAAATAATCCTGTAAAATTGTGGGTAAATGATTTTAATCAAAACGGGAACCAGGATAAAATAATAACAAGAACAGTTAACGGCAGAGATGTGCCTGTATTTTTAAAACATGACCTGGAGGATGAAGTGCCATTTTTAAAAAAGCAAAATCTTAAGCATGCTGATTATGCCCAAAAGTCAATACAGGAATTATTTCCCGATGCACTGTTGAGCAAAAGCATGGTAAAGCAATTCAATTATGCTGCTTCCTGCGTTGCTATTAATAACGGCGATGGAAAATTTATAATAAACAAGCTGCCCGTGCCTGCGCAAATTTCATCTGTTGATGCCATACTTTGTACAGATGTAAATAATGATGGCAAAACCGATATAATCATTGGTGGCAATGAAGATAATTTTCCACCCCAGTTTGGAAGACTGGATGCAGGTTTTGGAAGCATGCTGATTAATGATGGCAAAGGTAATTTTGCATGCATGGATTGCATAAAATCCGGCCTTGCAGTGCGGGGAAACATACGGGATATTAAAGAAATCAATTCAGGGCATAACAGGTATTTGTTATTTCTTCGAAATAATGAACGCCCGGCTTTATATAAATTTCAGAAGCAACCATAAGTAACATGATGAGTAGAAAATGCATGGAAAGAACGGTAGTTTTTTATGTTGTATTGATGATGGGGTGCGCTTCAAAAAACAATCAGCCTGCTATGTTTGATTTGCTGAAGGCTGATGAAACAGGCATTGATTTTACCAATAAGCTTACATCAACCAACCAGTTCAATGTTTTCCATTATATGTATTTTTATAATGGCGCAGGTGTTGCCGCAGGCGATTTTAATAATGATGGAAAGATTGATTTATTCTTTGCATCAAACCAGGGCCGGGATAAAATATATCTTAATGCCGGCAACCTGCATTTTAAGGATGTAACGGCAGAAGCGCATATACCAGACGATAGCGGCTGGAGCACAGGCGTTTCTGTTGTTGATATCAATAATGATGGCTTGCTGGATATTTATGTTTGCCGCGTTGGCAAATATGAAGTATTAAACAGCCATAACGAATTTCTTATCTGCAAAGGCATTGATAAAAATGGTGTTCCTTATTATGAAGACGAAGCCAAAAAATATGGCCTGGATTTTTCCGGCTTCAGCACGCAGGCCGCTTTTTTTGATTATGACGGAGATGGCGATTTGGATATGTACCTGCTCAATCATTCCATTCATCAAAATGGCACTTTTGGGGCGCGGCATGTAGTAATCAACACCAGGAGCGATGTATCCGGCGATCGCTTTTACCGCAATGACAACGGGCACTTTACTGATATAACCATGCAATCAGGCATTAATAGCTCAGTGCTTGGTTATGGGTTGGGAATTTCAGTGGCAGATATTAATATGGATGGCTACCCGGACATCTATATTGGGAACGATTTTCACGAAAAAGATTATTTATACCTCAATAACCGGGATGGCAGTTTTACGGAAGCGGATTCAGCCAGCTTTATGCACACAAGCCAATATACAATGGGGGTAGATATTGCAGATGTAAACAACGATGCCTTGCCTGAAATTGTGAGCATGGATATGCTGCCTTCAGACCCATATATCTTAAAGCGGTCGGAAGGAGAAGATGATTATGATATTTTCAGGATGAAAATCGGGTACGGCTACGGCTATCAGTACACCAGGAATAATTTGCAATATAATCGCGGCAACGGACTGTTCAGCGATATTGGCTTATATGCAGGCGTGGCTGCTACAGACTGGAGCTGGGGGCCTTTATTGGTTGATTTTGATAATGACGGCTTAAAAGATCTTTTTATAACAAACGGGATCCCTAAAAGATTAAACGATATAGATTATATCAATTATGTTTCCAATGACCAGCTTCAAATGGATATTCGTTTAAACAGCCTGAGCCCAAAAGATATTTCGCTGATAGATAAATTTCCGGAAATAAAAATCCCGAATAAATTTTTCAGGAACAATGGCGCGTTCTCTTTTAATGACCGCTCTTCATCTGTAAAAAACAATGAATCCACTTTTTCCAACGGTGCAGTGGCAGCAGATTTTGACGGCGATGGCGATCTTGATATTGCCGTGAACAATATTGATGATGCAGCTATAATTTACCGGAACAATACAAACGGAAACGGAAAGAAAAATTATATAGACATTACATTAAAAGGCGCATCGCAAAACAGGAATGCCATTGGCGCCAAGGCAATTGTATTTAGCAAAACCGATACAAAAACGTATGAGCATTTCCCGGTGCATGGCTTCTTATCAAGTGCTGAAATACCCATGCATATTGGTTTAGGCGATAAAGAGGTGGATTCAGTAATCGTTATCTGGCCAGATAATTCTTATCAAAAACTAACCTGGCAAAACGATACCGGAAAAACAGCCGCAGTACATTATGCGCCCGGCCTTCCAAAATTCAATTATGCAGGCTTGGCGCAATACCATAAAAACCCGGCGCCGTTAATGGAAGATATAACGCATAATGTAAATCTTAACTACAGGCATGTGGAAAATGAATTTCCTGAATTTGACAGGGAGCCGTTAATGCCCCACATGGTTTCTACGGAAGGGCCGGCGCTATCTGTTGCAGATATAAACCATGATGGCCTTGATGATGTTTTTATTGGCGCCTGCAAGCGTTTTAAACCGGTTGTTTTTATTCAGTCAAAAACAGGAAAGTTTGAGAAAATGAATGAACCTGCTTTAGACCGGGATAGCGTTTATGAAGATGTGGATGCCTGCTGGGCAGATGTGAACAACGATAAAAACCCTGATTTAATTATTGCAAGCGGCGGCAATGAATACTATGGACAGGATTCTAATTTGTTGCCCCGTATTTATTTGAATGATGGCAAAGGAAATTTAACAAGAACGCATGATGCATTTTCAAATATTTATACAACACAATCCGGCATAGCGGTATATGATTTTAACGGGGATGGCTATCCCGATATTTTTCTTGGCGGCCGCGTGGTTACAAGCCATTATGGCGATGCGCCCCGGTCTTATTTATTATTGAATGATGGCACAGGAAAGTTTACAGATGTAACGAACCGGTTTGCAAAAGAGCTTTCCCACGTTGGAATGGTAACAAATGCTGTTTGGTACGATATAGATAAAGATGGAGATAAAGACCTGGTGCTTTCACTTGAATGGGATGGCATCGTTGCTTTTATAAATGATCACGGCCATTTTACAAAGAAGTATTTAACAGATAAAAAAGGGTGGTGGAATTTTGTTTTACCTGTTGATATAGATAATGACGGAGATATAGATCTAATTGCAGGCAACTTAGGTTTAAACAGCCGATTAAAAGCAAGCGATAAACAACCGGTTCGTTTATACATTAACGATTTTGATGATAATGGAACCAAAGAACAAATACTAACCTATTATCTGGATAATAAAGAAATTCCTTTTGCGAACAAGGAGGAGCTCCAGAAACAGATGCCCGTTATAAAAAAGAAGTATGAATATGCGGGAGATTTTGCCAGGGCCTCATTAACGGATCTGTTCTCTGAGAGTAAATTAAAATCATCTGCCATGCTAACTGCAAACTGGTTTAGCAATACCATTTTTATTAATGATGGAAAGCAAAACTATAAAGCTGTTGAAATGCCGGCGAATGCACAGTTCACCACCTGTAAAACAGCAGCCGTTGCAGATGTAAATAATGATGGCCTGCCCGATGTTTTGCTGGGCGGGAATTATTATGATAATAATATCCAGATGGGAAGGTATGATGCAGATTATGGCACAATCCTTTTAAACCGGGGCAACGATACATTTATTGCCGGAACATTAAATGGCGTTGTTATAAAGGGACAGGTGCGATCAATTAAGCCAATTCAGCTTGCCAATAAACAGGCATTCATTTATGCAAGAAATAATGACAGTGCACTGGTGGTGCGTTTTAAATAACCGGGCAGAAAATGCGCGTTACCCATTTTGTGCTGTCTGCCTGTTGCTTCCGGTCTGTAATTAGTTGTTCAAAAGAAATTACCGGTGCAGAAAGCTCATAATCCTGCATATAGTTTGAAACAGCCTGCCAGGCTTTATTAATCATGGACGTGTCTCCAATAACTTCCGTTACCAGGGTTTTGTCTCTTATCATCATTAAGCGTTTGGGCTGTATGTTGCCATTGGCAGGCAGGGGAATGTTTGTTGGAATGCCCACCACTACTACATATCCGCTGTCTTTAATTTTTGTCACATTCAGCATAGGATAATTATGCTCCTTTGCTTTTTGGCTTTGTATATATTTTTTAAGCTCATCAATAAGCGCATATACCTGCCCTGTTGAAGGATATTCAGGCAATACAATTTTAGTTGAAACAAGGGTGGCATCGCTTAAAGTGGTGCGCCTAATATCAAAGCCATAGATATTTTTGGCGCTTTGAATAAAATTTTTAAGCGTGCTTAAAATTGCTTTAATATCATTATCTGTTTTTCGCGCAAGTAAATAGGTTTTTATTTTTGTGAAAGGATTGTTCCCGCTGCTCATTTCCACTTTCCATTCAATAACAGAAGAGTCTCCGGTTAAAGGAAAGATGTTGATCCTGGACTGGCATTGGTTTTTATTGCATATAATCCCTATTTCAACAGCGCTGTACATTAAATTACCTATTGCATATTGCCGGCCTTTATAATCAAAGGTTGTGGCGCCGGCAGCTTTGCCGGGAAACCATTGTTTCCATTTTGTACTATCCTGCAACACCCGCAAAACACTTGGATACTTCACATTGGCCGAAGTTCTTGTATCTATCACAATATTTCCGGGAATGATAAAGTATAACGCTGTTAAGGCAATGCAGGCGATTAAAGCAGCCAGGATAAAAAAATTTTTCATACAAACAACACGAAATTTAACTACAAAAATAATTGCTGTTTTAACTACTTTTATTGCAATAAATATTTAAAAGCTGCTGCCACCTGCTATATGAAAAAAATACTGCTCTCTTTCTTCGTCATCCATGCTTCACTATATGTTTTTTCACAAGACCCGTGGATCATCAAAGCTGATAAAATTGATCCTTCCGGTTATTACGGTATTACTGTTGCTAATGGCATGATAGGTATTGTATCATCGCCAGAGCCTTTTAAGGTGAAAGATGTGGTGCTGGCAGGCGCTTATGATCTGTATGGGCGCGGAAGGGTAAGCAATTTCCTGCGCAGCTTCAATCTCTTAAATATGTACCTGGAGATTGATGGCAGAAGGCTTGATGCAAAATCCGTTTCAAATTTCAAACAGCAGTTAGACATGCAGCATGCTGCTTTCACCACAAGCTTTGATTATGGCGATAAAGCTGCTGTGCAATATACGTATTATGCATTGCGGCAATTGCCCTATACCGTTTTAAGCAATATCAGCATAACGGCAAAGAAAGATATCAGTATAACGGCAGCCAGTGTAATGAAAGCGCCGGACGCCCTGCGGGATGTGGAGAATTATTATAATGAAATTGACAGGCCGCATGCCACCATTTCCTTACTTACCTCGCAGGCAAAATCACCCACGGGAAAATTATTGATGTGTGCATCAAATACATTTTTATTTGATGAGCCGCACGGCAGCGAACCGAAAGTGATACATGAAATGTGGGATAACAATATGCACCTGATGAAGTTTTCCAGAACCATTAAAGCAGGTACAACCTATACGTATTCCGTAGCAGGTTCTTCCATCACGTCGGCACAACACCAGGATCCCCTGAACGAAGCAGAACGTATGACCTTGTTTGCAAGGCTGGAAGGCAGGGAGAGATTGATGCGCTTTCATAATAAAGCCTGGGACAGCTTATGGACAAGTGATATCGTGATTGAGGGCGACCCGCAATCGCAGCAGGATGTGCACAGCATGTTATACCATCTGTATGCTTTTACAAGAGAGAAGGCACGGGTTATTCCTTATCGCCAATGGGCTTAAGCGGTTTGGGTTACAATGGCCATGTTTTCTGGGATGCCGATTTATGGATGTTCCCGGCGCTTCTGGTAATGCACCCCGAACTGGCAAAGAACATGATCGAGTACCGCTATGAACGCCTCGATGCAGCAAAACGCAATGCATTTTCACACGGCTACAAAGGCGCTATGTATCCCTGGGAGAGTGCGGAAACAGGCGTGGAAGAAACGCCGGTATGGGCTTTAAGCGGCCCTTTCGAGCATCACATAACAGCGGATGTGGCGCTGGCTGCCTGGAACTATTTCTGTGTTACACAAGACACCGCATGGTTTCGTTCAACAGGCTGGCCAATACTTTCATCAACAGCCGATTTTTGGGTAAGCCGTGTTGAAAGAAACGGCCCGCATCAATACGATATAAAGAATGTTGTAGCGGCTGATGAATGGGCCGAGAATGTGGATAACAATGCTTTTACCAATGCGGCGGCCATTGCCAATTTAAAAGCGGCTATTGCAGCAGCCAATATTTTACAACTGAAGTGGAACAGTGACTGGCAAACAGTTGCAGATAATATTCCTGTCTTAAAAATGCCCAATGGTGTTACGCAGGAACATGCGCAATATAAAGGTGAAGGCATTAAACAGGCGGATGTAAACCTGCTGGCCTATCCTTTAAAAACGGTTACAGATACCACGCAAATCCGTAAAGACCTGGAATATTATTCAACCCGTGTGCCTGATGAAGGAACGCCCGCCATGACGCAGGGGATTTTTGCTTTGCTCTATTCAAGATTAGGCTACGGTGAAAAGGCATATCATTGGTTTAAAGACGCTTATGAGCCAAATTTAAACCCGCCTTTCAGGGTGATTGCAGAAACAAAGGGCGGCACCAATCCTTATTTTGCCACCGGTGCAGGTGGTATTTTGCAGGCTGTTTTAATGGGTTTTGGCGGTTTGGATATTACACCCGCCGGCATTGTTCAGCTAAAAACGGCTTTGCCAAAACAATGGAAATCGCTTACACTAAAAGGTATTGGCGTTGACAGGAAAACCTACGTTGTAAAATAATGAATAATGAGTAATGAATTATGAATGCATGTACTCACTACTTTCAATTCATCACTCACCTGCAAATTCTCTTCTGAAAAAAGCTTTTATCATTAAAAAAATAATGTGAATTAATTGTACGTATTTATTAGGTTAATTCATTTCGGTATATGTATCTTTCTCCCTTGAAAACCTTTGTAAATAAGGTTTTTTAATAAAAACAATAACTCTTTAAATTTTAAAACATGGCAACAGCAAAAAAGGCTGCACCCAAAAAGGCAGCAAAAAAAGCAGCAAGAAAACCTAATGCAGCTTTTATGACGCCACTTGCACCCAACGAAAAACTGGCTGCAGTAATTGGCGATAAAGCAGCTCCACGCACAGAGATCGTAAAGAAGATATGGGATTATATCAAGAAAAATGATTTGCAGGATAAGAAGAATAAGCGCATGATAAATGCCGATGCAAAATTGAAACCTTTATTCGGCAAAGACCAGGTTTCTATGTTTGATTTAGCCAAGATTGTTAATGATAATATCAGTAAATAATTTTTGCTTGCTAACAAAATATATAACTGCGGGGTTATCACACTCCGCAGTTTTTTATTTAGAAGCGGTTATGCCTTGAAATGTATAAGCGCTTATATAAGTTTAACAAACGATTTCGTCAGCTTACTATTTATATTGACCGTACATTTTATGCTTTTTCGTCGTTCAGAAAAATATTCTCTAATATCCTTCTTTTGATATATTGCGGCATTTGCCCTGTTAGTTATTAAACCAAGGCGCTGTCGCTTTCATTGCACTTTTATCTTCACTTTTCCCCAATGCAGTTTTCTTTCAATGGGGTTGAATGTTTTGGTTTCATAGCTGGCCAAAAATTCTATTTCATGACCCAAAGGACAATCCGGCGATATTTTAATAACAGAGCTTAAGGTATAACCATCTGGCCAGCGTGCCGGTATAATTTCATCAGCCAGCTTTTCTTCGTTGGCAATAACATAAGGGTCTTCCGTATATAACCGCAGTCGGTTGGTATCCTGGTAAAGCATAATTCTTTCACCAGCATTAACCATCCCGTCTGCATTGCCTTTTCCATAAGCCGAATCCCTTATCAATATGCCGTCATCAATTTTTATATTGGTGAATTCAGGAACGTTATAAAATACAGGCACTATAAATTCATCTTCGGTTTTACCCCATGAAGCATCTATTTTTATATAAAAACGTATGGCTGCAGGTTCTGCATGTGGCGGAGGTTTTTTAAAACAGGATAAGATGAATGGCGGAAGGTTGATTATTCTTGCTTTTTTTTCAGCCTTAATTGTAATGATATGATTTTTTGTATGAACTGAAGTATCTTTAGCAGTTACCTCTATTTTTATATTACCCGGCAAATTGTTTTCTCCACCACGATTCAATATTTGTATGCTTAACCGATTGCTGCTTGTATTCTGCAGATATTTTGATTTGTTATGGCTGTGCTGTGCTGATGCAACTGTATAATCAAGAAATATAAATGCAGGGTTATCATCGGGTTTAAAAATCCCGATTTCATGGCCGCCGCCGTTTAACGGAACAGTTATATTCCCGTTCCTGGTTGCCTTTATTTTATTAAGCGCTATATTACTTTTTGCCTTATCATAATCCAGCAAATTGTATTCCCGGCCGGGATTGTAAACCGGCGCTGTTGTAATGGTTGATTGAATGTTATTAAGCGGAGGCCCATCAGGCAGCCATCGTTTTGTATAAAAGCCAAAACCTGCTCTGTCAACATTTTTCAGATATAAAAAACCTGGTTCTTCTTTATTGCTTTCTATTTTATAATTCCAGATATTAAATGCAGGATATAAATCGTAGTGCGACCATTTTTCAGGCTGCTTATTATTTAAATTGCTAACACTGTCAAACGTATGAACGATAAATTGCACACCCTTTTCAAACACTTTGGTTTCTCCACGCTCATCCATTTTATGCGGGCCTTTAAACGGCCAGTATTGCAGTTGCACTTTTTCATCCCATAATGCGCCGCTATGCACTTCTTCATTTAAAAAATACAATATGTCTTCACTGCCATTGCGCAAAGCTGTATTAACCTGCCGGAGATTTTCAAATGTATAACGATTAGGATATAATGTGTGGCTGGAAGGATAACCAACAAAAAATTCGGGGCTGCCTGCAAAGCTTACTGCCGCCGAAACTTTATCAGGATATTTCCCTGCAAGATAAAACCCGGTAAACCCACCCATGCTAAAACCCATAATGCCACGATGCACCCGGTCAGTTAAAGTGCGATACGTTGAATCAATATGACCAATAAGCTCAGGAAAATAATCTTTCATCTGAACGTTAAATTTTACATCGTTGTGATAACCTACATTATAGGGCCTCGGCTCGGTGGTGTCTATATTGCCGTCAACCATTACAATGATGGTTTGGTATGTATCTGCAACTTCTTTTATTTTTCTGTATGCAAGATTGGCGTTATCATCTTTGTTATACCGGCCGCCCCAGCCATGAAAAAAATAAATAACCGGGTAGCGCCTGCCAGAAGTGGTATAGCCTTGCGGTAAATAGATGCGATAAATTTTCTCATGGCCAAATACTGCGCTGAAATAAGTAGTGTCAGTATATGCCTCATCGGTTTGTGCAAAGCACGAAGCTGATGTTAATACAAACAGGAAAACAACTAACCTGGTAAAGCTAAATACACTGTTTTTTAAATGAAAATTTTTGAACATACTACTATTGCTTGTTTGTATAAGCTGCAACAGACTGGCTCAGTCTTTTAGACTGAGCCAGTCTTTAATATCATAACTGTGTTATTTTATATTGAAACTTTCCTTTTGTATTGTTATTAGTGGAAGAAAGCACTATGCGCCATATCTGCCGGTTGCTCCAGTTGTTTTTAATGCGCGCCTCATCAGGCTGGGATGTTGACATTAATTCTTTCTTTATCTCCCAATCTTTACTGCTGTATTCCAACTGAACCGGCCGATGGCCGGGAATTTCAAAAATTATCTTCCCTGTTTTGGATAAATCAACCGGGCACACGGTCATAAAAGCCTGGCTTAATTCGCCCTTGCGTTTTGCAAGTATATAATCATCCGTGATCAGGAGCTCATTCCTGTTTTTATTCAGTAATAGTGTGCGCAGCCATTTTTGCACACCGGCTTCTTCAGGATAGGCAGCAGCAATATTCATTTGCAGCGCAGTTTTATCAATGCCTGTTTTATACGCTACATCCCTGGCTTCATATTTTCTTCCTGCAGCCTGCTGATGGTTATTGATAAGCGGAACATTATGATGCGCTGAATTCAGGTACCAAAGGTCATAGCGGTCTTTTGAAAAAGTTTTTGCGTTATACGTGCCAAAGCCTACATCAATAATAACAGGATTGCCTTCTGAATACACTATAAAATCACCTACATCATTATGATTATGGCTTTCGCCATTATTGCCTGCATGCGAAGACACATAAAGATTTGATGATGTAACATCAGCCATCAGTTGTATATGCGAAAAACAGAATTCTTTTGCTGCCGGCGCTGCAGGATTTATTGCATCGCATGCTTTTATAGCCATTAAATTCCAAATGATTCTTGGCTTAAAAAAATCCTGGTGCAAAAAATCACGGTCATCTATGTTATGATAAGCCCATGCGCCAAAGTTGGAAAGCGAAGTATCCTGCAGGGCTTTGCCTATCCTGTAAATTAAAAGCCCGTCTGCATTTATGGTTGGTGAAGCATCTGCAATATTTATAAAATAATTACCGGCTATGTGCATCCTTTTAATATACCCGCCCAGTTTTTTAATCACCGGTGCATCAAAAATATTCACCTTGTTTTGTGTAACGTCTTTAAGCATCATCAATACATCAAACAACCGGCCGGCGCCGCCAAACCAGTAAGAAGGCCCTTCATCAACAGCGCCATCATCTCCCAACCCATTTATATAATTGTCGAGCAGATACATGGCATGGGTTAACTGTTTTGCACGCGCCGCATCATCTTTTTCCAGCAAAAGCATGCTGAATATCCAGTTGCCAAGCACCCAGGGGTTCCAGTTGTTTACAGGTGCATCCTTTTCGCCCGGCCCGAGAAAATGATAAGCAACACTGTCTTTGCTCAATGGCGAAAATATTCTCCTGTTTACTTCATAGTAAATACGCCTGCGCAAAAGCGGAGAGATGGTATCTAATTCATTGCCGGTAAAATAATCCGTCAATGCCAGCAATTCTGCAGTTTCACTGGCAAACAGGTCAACGGTCGGGTCTTCTGCATCTGCCAGGCCTATACCTGCTTTTTGCAGGTAATAATGCGCCGGGTTGCCCCAGAAAGTTTCTTCGCAGGTTGACCATACGCCATTCATTATATCTTCCATAAACCGGCCTTTTTGTTCTATGGATTCTGCAAGAACAAGCGCAAATAACTGGTCTCTTTTTTTAAAGCTTATGTTTTCAAAATCTGTTCTGTTGCCGTTGCGTTTAAATTCAAGGTATAATGATGCAGAGATGGAAGCAAATGGCTTATGCAGATATTTTTCACCCTCAGCAATTAGCCTGACCTTTAATGAATCCGGCAATATTGCCTGCCACTCACCTGCTGTTTGCGGAAAAGGGCGCCATTTGTTTTGCGGCAATAAAGAAGCCGCTATTGCTTCTTCAGAATATTTGTGCAAAAGGTTGCGCTTAATTATATCCTGCGCATTGCCTGCAGAAAAACAATGAAGGACGCTGATAATAACGATGGATTTATAAATTTTTATTTTCATTTTACTTATTTCAGACCATAAATTTTTTATGAATTATTGCTTATGACCAAGTCCAGAGACTTTGCGCATAACCCTGCGAAGTCCGGAGACCATAGCTGTTCGAAACCATTTTCTTAAAGCCTCATAGAGGCTTAACGTGTGTACAATGCTGCCCGTAATGTTTCTTTACCGTTCCATTGGAACGGAACGTTTACACGCACCACACCTACGGTGTGGAAATCCCCCCAGCACAATTATTTCTACACACGTGGGCGATTCTATGTATCGCGGATCGCTAATGCAGATTTCGAACACTTCAGGCCCGGAGACTTCGCAGAGCGGGTAGCAGGCAAACAATATTAATAACAAGAACAGCTATACAAATTTTTATTTTCATCTTTAAATAGTTATGTATTAGAGCATGATCTTTTTTACTGATTGGTTAAATTTACAAACTATGTTATAATTCATTGGTAAGACTGGCTCAGTCTTATAAGACTGAGCCAGTCTGAAAACTATTTACTTATATCCCAGGTTCTGTACCAGCACCGCTTCGCCATTTACCGAACTCAGGTCTATTTCCGATTGCGGTATGGGATAATAGCCATCGAGAACAGGCGTTAAACGGATAGTAGCAATGGATGTTGAAAGCGGATCAAGATAGGTATAAATTATATTCAATGTTGAATCAAGAATGCCCCATCTTACCAAATCAAAAAAGCGGTGGCCTTCCATTCCCAGTTCAAGTTTACGCTCAAAATAAATTGCTTTTAACGCATAATCTTTTCCACTGCCGGCGAAGTTGCCTGAAGGGTATGGCTTGATAACATAATTAGCTGCAGGTTCAGCAGAAAATCCACCCATGGGGCTGGCGTTGTCTTTATATTTATATAGCCATCCTGCGGGATTAGCCGCCCTGTTCCTTATCCTGTTTACATATTCTTCCGCTTTATCAAGGTTGCCCAATTGCGCTTCGCATTCTGCAGCCATTAACAACACATCATCAAAGGCAATCAGCCTTACATTTATAGCAGTACCCGGCGCCCATGAACTGGCATCATGATACTGGCCTTGTGTGGCCTGCCAGTAAACATTTTTTAAATTATGATAAACACCGGAACTGGCAGTATTCTGAACCCAATTCTGGCCAGGGTGTAAACCCCAATCTAAAAATGGTATTCCTCTTCTTCCAACCGTCCAGTCAAGACGGGGATCAAGTGGGCCTTCATCCGGTTCAAACGGATCATCGGAACTTACACCGAAGTCTGTTTTTAAAGCATTGCTGTTATAATCGTCCAAGTAAGGCAGGCCTGTTGTTTCATTAGTCCTGTATGAATTTGCAAGATCGAAGGTGGGATTAAAATTGCCGCAGCATCCAAAAGGGCTGTTTATGGGAAAATCCAGCATGGTGCCGAAGTTGGCGCTGTAAATATTGCTGTTTCCCACGTTGGCCGCCATGGCTATGGAGAATATTGCTTCCGGGCTTGTTAATTCCTTTTCAGGGCGAAAGTTATCTTCAAATTGTGCATTCAAGTCATAACTTATCCCACCTGCAGTTACACCATTTGCGATCACATCATCAAAAACGGTTTTGCTATCATCATATTTTTGTTCGTACAAATAAGTTTTGCCAAGAAACGACGCGGCAGCCCATTTATTAACCCTTCCATTATCAGCTTGTGTTTCAGGTAAATTATCCATAGCAAATAAAAAGTCGGCTTCAATATTGGGCCATATATCTGTGTTGTTTGGCTGGTTGGCATCGGTTGTGGTTTCATCAATCCATGGAACCATGTTGAATATCTTTTTCAGATCGAAATAATAATATCCTCTTAAAAACCTGGCCTGCGCAATTATGTTTGTTTTGTCATCATCAGACATATTTGTAACCAAAGCTGCCACTGTAATAACCTGGTTGCACATGGATATGCCTGCATAATCGGCGCGCCACTTGGCATCAAACGCCGTATTGCTGGGCGTTACAGAAAAGTAAGCGCCTAAAGCGTCAACGGCATTGCCGCTGCCATAAAGCCAGTTGCTGTGCGATGTGTAGCCGAGAAACACGGAAGTGAGGTCGTCGCTTGTAACGCCATACAACCAGCCATAAGCGCCGGTTAATAATTGTGTAAGCCCGTCTTTGGTGGCCAATACATTCTGCCCCAATGCACCCTGCGGTGTATAATCAAGGAATTTTTTATTGCAGGAGATTGGAGAAATTACGGACGCAAAAAATATCGCAATTATCAATAGTGTTTTAATATTTTTCATTGTAGTAAATTGTCAGGTTAAAATTTTACATTAATACCAAACAGGAATTGCCTTTCGGTAGGATATATGCCATGATCCACGCCAAAATCAGTTACGCTGCCGCTTATTTCAGGATCAATACCTGAATAGGGTGTTATGGTAAACAGGTTTACGCTTTGCACATAAATCCTTAAACTTTCCATTCCTGCCTTACTTAACATTGACGGAGAGAAAGAATACCCCAACTGTACATTCTTTAATTTCAGGTAAGAACCATTTTCAACAAAATAAGAATTAGGTGTGCCCTGATAAGAAGCATACGTGCCGGGAAGCGGCGTTTTTGCATTGTGGTTTTCTTCCGTCCAGTGATCATATAACGATGCTTTGGTTATACCGCTCAGGTCAGTATAAGCTAAAAGATTGTTCCAAACCTTGTTACCCTGCACACCATAGAAAAATAAGCCAAGATCAAAATTTTTGTAAGTAAAATTCAGGTTGATGCCATAAGTAAATTTCGGATTTGGGTTGCCTATGAATGTTCTGTCATCTGTTGTTATCTGCCCGTCTTTGTTTACATCTTCATATCTGAAAAACCCAACCCTTTCACTGCTTTGATACACTACAGTAGGATCGCCGGTTGCTTTTTGTGCTTCTTCATCAGCCGCTTCAACTTCTGCTTCGCTGTTCCAGAAACCGACAATCTTATATCCATAAAAAGAACCTATAGGATGACCTACTTCATTGCGAATAAAGAAATCTCCGAACTGCCTTTTGTCTGCTGTCCAGAAATAATTGGTATTGTCTGTAACTTTTTCTATCCTGTTTTTATAGGTGGTAAAGTTTACAGAAGCATCTAATTTAATATCTTTTGTAATGTTGGTATAGCCTGATAATGTTGCGTCAAAACCCTGGTTTGTTGTTTGGGCTATGTTCACGTACGGCGCTGTGCCGGCGCCCTGTGTGCCCAGCAATGCAGGGTTGTATAATAAACCGCTTATATCTTTCTTATAATAATCAGCGGTTACACTCAGCCGTCCGGCAAACAATGATACATCAATACCAATGTTTGCATTTATATCTTTTTCCCACCTGGCATCAGGGTTTCCAATTTGCCCGACCTGGAAGCCCGGCGATAAGGTATTGTTTGTATTGCCAATATCATAATAAGTGGCAACGTTGCTTGATATATACGTATAGAACGCATTATCCGCATTTACATTTAACTGGTTGCCCATAATACCCCAACTGCCTCTTATTTTTAAATCCTGTATCCATGAAATATCGCTCATAAACTTTTCCTGCGAAAGGCGCCAGCCTGCGCTTACCGCCGGGAACCATCCGTATTTTTCATTTACAAATTTTGAGGAGCCGTCACGCCTTATGGTTCCGCTTATTAAATACCTGTCTTTGAAACTATAATCAAGCCGTGCAAATTCGGAGCTTAAAGATTCCTGGCCTTTTCCGCCGTCATTTGTCCTGGTTCCTGACCCGCTGGTTAGTGTAACGAAATCAGGATTGAATGAAAAATAACCTTGTGTGGATGCAGACATGTAGTCATATTTGGATTTATATGCTTCCGTTCCCACCATAACTTTTACATCATGCACTTCAGCAAAAACTTTATTGAAGGTTAACGTGTTTGTCCACGTCCAGCTATTGGATGTGTTAGCGCTTTGGTAATACACATTGTTGGTTTGATTCTGTGCATTCTCATAAGTAGGATATTGAAATGAATTGGCAGAACCTGAAACATTTTCACCGCCAAAGCTTGTATGAAATGTAAATGATTTAAGGAAAGTAACATCAGCATACACATTACCAAACAGGCGGTTGGTGGTTTGTTTATTCCTGGCTGACCGTTGAAGTACGGCTACGGGATTGGGCGCTGTATAAGCTGTTCCGTAAGTACCGGCATAATTGCCTTTTATATCATACACAGGAATCAGCGATGGTATTTGCACGGCAAAAAATATCGGGCTTGTTCCGGCATACTGGTTAACAACATTAATCCTGTTTGGATTGTGAGAGATAGCATACGCCAGGTTTTCCCCCACTTTTATACCTTTTGTAATATTAAATACAACGTTGGAGCGAATGGTATAACGTTTAAGATAAGTATTAAGCAAAGTGCCGTGCTGATCAAAATAATTGAATGAACCAAAGTAACTTATTTTATCGCCGGAGCCGCTTACGGAAAGATCATGGCTTGTAACAGGTGCAGGCTTAAACACTTCATGGTACCAGTCTGTTCCCTGCTTATTCGCTTTTACGATCCGGTAAAAACTGTTGTAATCATCCACACTTGTATAATTGGGATTTACATAGTATAACGAAGGATCAACGGATGGGTCTCCTTCAGAAGCGCCAAGGGGAGCAATATAATCCGGCAATACAGGTGTCGGGCCGCTTCCAAACAAAGGATCGCTTGGGTTTTCAACGCCGTTATTCTTTTGCGCTTCCCAATTGTAATTTGCTTGTTCCTGCGGCGTAAGCAGATCTAAAACATTTCCTTTTCTCGGGATCTGCCTGCCGTAATAACCGCTGTAGTTAACGGTGAGTTTGCCTGTTCCTTTTTTTGTTGTAATGATGATAATGCCGTTTGATGCCCTTGAACCATAGATGGATGCAGCGCCGGCATCTTTCAATACCTGCATGGAAGCAACATCGTTCGGGTTAAGGTTTGAAATATCCTGGGTTGGTATGCCATCCACCACATACAACGGAACATTGTTGCCAAAAGTATTTATGCCACGTATGCGTATTTGCGGTTCTTCGCCGGGCTGGCCTGATTGTATTACTGTAACACCCGAAGCCTGCCCCTGTAACTGATTTGTTACAAGCCCGATAGGCTGTTTGGTCATGTCTTCAACATTAACAACCGATACGGCGCCGGTTAAATCTTTCTTTCTCTGCTGGGTATAACCGGTAACCAGCACTTCATTTAAGTTGCCCATATCCTGCTCAAGCACAACAGTTAAAAAAGATGTACCGGTTACAGAAATTTCTTTAGGGCGATAGCCAACATAGTTAAACACCAGTACGGCATTATCCGGCGCATCTATTTCAAAATTCCCTTCAGCGTCAGTTATGGTACCTCCGCTTTTATTCTTAACCTGTACACTAACTCCTGTAAGGGGATTGCCGGTTGAATCTGTAACCTTACCGGCTATTTTTATGATCGCCGGTCTCGCATAATTTCCCTGCGTTGCCGGTAAAGGTTTATGCTTTGCATAAGCTGTGCCAGGCGAATTGCCTGTATCAAAAGCATGAACCCTTATAAATATTGAGTTCATAAAGCAAAGGGCAATAAATGCCTTCCTGAAAAACAGTTTTGATTTCATATCATTAAGTATTTGGTGTATAATCCAAAATGGTTATGCTGAAACTATTGCTCGAAATTTGCTTTGATGGTTCCTTTAAATGCAGCCTTTGTTTTTCTTAATTTTATTTTCAGTATAACACCTTGTGGAAGCAGTGTTGAATGATACACTTCATCGCCATTCCAGAATCTTTTTCTAATCCAGTCGTCTCCTTTAAAATATCCTTCTTCCACACTGATGATTTCACAGGAACCAAACCCGGCATTTTCTTTAGGCCTGAAGGTGAATTTTGCATCAAATCCCAATACAATAAACTCATCTTCTTTAAGCTGAATAACCATAGCCCTGCCTGAATTTTTTGGCGGTGTTCTGTAGGTGGGAAATCCATATTGAAGCAGTATATCATAATCGCCAAGTGATAAGGTTTGTTCTTTTAAATCAGGTTCCTGGGCACCGGCAACTATTGTATGCTGCCATTGGGCATCAAGTATCGTGTTGAATGCATTGCTGAATAATGTATAGTTAGCGGCTATATCGCTGAACTTTTCATCAAGCTTTGTTGAATCTCTTTTATCGTGCGGGTCTGCATGAAAAGGATCAATGCCATAAGTTGCCAGCCCTATTGTTTTGTATTGGGCAATGGCATAAAACTGAAACCGCGCAAACTCAATACCCTTGCCTGTTTCAGGAATAAACAACACATTATTTTTTCCTGCATAATCGCTGCACATTTTATGAAATGTTGGTGCATAATTTATATACAGGTCAACGCCTATAAGATCAATGGAAGGCGCTTTGGCTTTCCATATATCCAGCACATTTACCGTAGGTCCGCCGCTGGGATATTCGCCCGGCCTGCGGTAATCCATATCTTTCATCCACACATTTGCATACATGGGAAGATTGTAAACAGCTTTACCTGCTGCGGCAACTTTTTCAACATATTCAGCAAAGCAGGCAGCCTGGAAATTTTCACTGCTTTCTTTTTCTCTGGCAAACAGTGTATTGGCTTCATCGCTATAATCCCTGTCTGTACCCAGTGAACCACATTCGTTTTCCACCTGTACCATTATTACGGTTTGCTGTGCTTCATCCACTTCTTTGATATGTTTCATTAATGCAGTAAAAGCATTCATATCAGCCTGTACATTGTTTTTTGATACCGCAGAAAGCACCAGTAATTCCTGGCCTGCTGCATTTATCATGCGCGGATAGTTTTTGGTATCATGCAACAGCCATTCGGGTGCGTATTGGCTTGATCCGTTTTTATAGGAGCCAAACCAAAGCAGTATAAGTTTTATGTTATGATCCCTTGCGCCAAGAATGATGCTGTCAAGGTTTTTAAAATCGAACTGCCCTTTTGTTTCTTCAATCTGCTGCCAGTAAACCGGCACTTCCAGGGTATTGATGCCGAGCTGTTCTAACTGCGGCCATTCCTTATCAAGAATATACGGCCAGGCACTGCTGTTCCACAATTGTGCGCCGAGTATAAGAAAGGGTTTATTATTAAGTATGAACCTTCCCCTGCCGTCTTTTTTTTCAATGTGGGGCAAGACTGGCTCAGTCTGTTGAGACTGAGCCAGTCTGTAAGAACGTAATCTCTCTTGCGCAGTTGTATTCGCACAGCAAATGATAATTACAGCAATTATGGTGAATAATCTTTTCATTCGTACAAGTTTGTTTTTTAATGGTCTCATGGAACCTCGCTATGTACATTCCCCTGTGTGAGAAAAAATTATCATGCTCGGTTTCATTCGTACATATTTGTTTTTCAGTTGTCTCATGCCTGTCCCGAACTTGCTTCGGGAGAACCTCGCTATGCACATCCCCCTGTGTGGTATAAATGAAAATTTTTATCATGTCGGTTTCATTATCGTTTAATTAAAAAACCTGCCGTGTTAGCAGATTCCTTTTCAGAAATGCTGATTGACAATTTGCCGTCTTTCCATTGCCAGTTTGTATAGTTGGCTTCACCTTGTATGTTTAACCTGCTTACAGATTTTGGTTGTGCCGAGGTTATTGAAATATAACCTGCATCAAATGGAATAATGGCCAGTGTATTTGTAGTGTAAATACTTTTTTCATCCTGGCTTATCAGTGCCCATCGGCCTGAAAAAGAAATTTTATCATCTGTTTCGGTTAACCGATCTGCTGTTTTTGAAGGCCTTAATGCCAATGCAGTAAGCTGACCATTTTCTAAACGCCCCCAGCAGTTTAATGCGGGCGGATAGTTATAATTACCTGTTGTGCTGTTAAGCCAGCAGGGTTTCCAGGTAAATGTTTTTCTATACCATGTGTTTAAAGCGAGGCGGCGGTTAATATTATCATCAGCGGCATTATCAACCGGAAGCGTAGCGCCGGGCACACCAAGAATGGCTGTGTTTAGCAGCACTTCTTTATCATCATCCCAGTTATACGAAGATGAGCCGGAAACCATAACCCCGCTTTGTGAAAGCAGCGATGCCCATATACTCCATTCTGCATGCCCTTTCGCCGTTTCGTACCACAGGTCGCCCTGATCATCTAACGAAACCATATCTGTATAAGGAAGCCATAAAGGACTGATGCCATAGTTCATAATCATAACGTCAGGATTAACTTTTCTTGCAGCTTCAGCAATGGTCTTAAATAATGCATAAGTATATCGTTCGCCACGGTATTCAGGATTGCGTGGAACGCCCATGTCAGGGTTGGGCAAGGCATAACCAAAATCAAGTTTTAATAAAACAGGCTTTAGCTCCTGCATCTGGCGCGTGGTTCTATCCTGTAAAAACTTTTTTACTTTGGAAGAACTTATATCAAGACAATAATAAGATGGTGAAGATGGATCAAAGTTCCAGTTGGTTTTAAGCGGTTTTCCGTTTTTATCCAGTATCAAATCTTCACTCGTAAAACCGTATTTAACGGTATCACTTATCCAGCCGATTGTTTCCCAAAAACCCGCATTTATTTTTTGATCCCTCATGCTTTGCAATAAGTTTTCAAACCCCGGAAAACGCTGTGCATTTACTTTACCCGATCCCTGTTCCGACTCCCATCCGTCATCCATGACTATCGCACCTGCATTTACTTTTTTGGCAAAGTTTACTATAGGCTCAAGGGTATATTTTTTCTGCCGCCACATACCCCAGGTATTTAAAAAAGAAAACGGCGCATAATTTTTTTCCTTTGCAGGAAAGGAAGCATAATATTTTGCAAACGCTTCGTAAGCTGTGGTATCAATTGTAATGCGCAATGGGTTTTGCCATATTCTGGATAAGGAAGATGAAGCACCCCATATATCTTCCCTGTATAAATATTGAAAACAACCTTTTGTTGCAAGCACTTTCATGTTTAATGCTGCATCGGGTACAGTGCCTGCGCCAAAACATATCCAGCCTTCCTGCGAGCCCATGGCAGCAAACAAGGTTGGATGCGGAAAGGCTGCGCCATACAAGGTGGAAAGGCCGGGGCCAAAATTTCCGAGGTTAATGGTGGCCTGGCCCAGGTCCCACATGCGAAAATAACTTTGCACTGTGCCTTCTTTTGCGCCGGGAATACAATAAGCGGCCGCTGACCAATCCGGCGCAAAGGGCCTATCCCATGGTAATGGCACATTGTTGCCGTTATCTTTTACAGGGCTGGTTCCTATGTACATTTCAATAATAGCAGGTGTTTCATGCAGCCAATTAATTTTAATTTCATCAATGCGGAGCACACTATTTTTTATTGAATACTTTATAAACCCTTTTCCAATGTTGCCTATTGTTATTTCAGCCAGGGAATCATTTATATTACCTGATGCAAATGCCTTTACATAAAAAACAGAATCGTTGCGCTTTAACCAAAATGCCGGCATTAAACTTCCCTGCCAGATAGTTGATTCTTTAAGAGTGCTTTTAAGCGCAGCTTTATCATGCTGTACATCCCATTCAAAAGCAAGGTTGTTTTGTTTTAGCAATGCCTGCTGGCTAAAACAAACAGCATTGATAATAAGCAGGCCTATGATAGAAATTATTCTAACAAAATACTTCATGACAGCAGAACTGCGGTTTAAAAAACTATAGTGGTATAACTGTTTTTGAAAAACTTCTTAAGTATTGCTTTCCCAACCGGTATCTTTCAGGGCTTCATCATTTTCTTTTTGCAGATAATCGCTTTCAACAGCATCATCCGAAGGCCATGATAAAACCGCTTCATCCGGAACTACATTCACGGGTGTTTTCCATGCTGAGGAAGGTTCATTATAAGCAATATTATCCTGCGCACTATAACATGATATAATTGACCATCTTGACTTTGCAGAAAGATTCTGCCCTGAACGGTGTAATATATTGGAATGAAAAAACAGCGCATCGCCTGCCTCAAGCTCGCAGTAAACAAGCTCCATGGTTTTTAGCGCATTGTTTACCATCACCTCATCTGCGCCAACCTGTTCTCCGGAAAAACGATGATTCACCCTGCCCAAAAGATGTGAGCCTTTAATTACCTGCAGACATCCGTTTTCTTTTGTTGCTTCAGAAACAGCAATCATAACGCTCATCATTTTGTCAGGGTACATGAACTGGTTTTTATACCAGTAGCCATAGTCCTGGTGCCATTCCCATGCACCGCCTTGCCGGGGCTCTTTATGCATAAGTTTTGAATGGTAATGGCAAACAGCAGCTTCATCTCCTAATAACTGAGACACCCTGTTAATTATTTTTTCACTCCTTGATAAATAGCCAAACGGGTTATTACCGGGTGTGTACCATAATGAAAGCTTTGTTTTTTTTCCACCTTTATCATTCAGTTCAATTGCATTTTCATCAAAGGTTTTGTCTTCAATGCATAGTTTGTATAGTTTTTCAACTTCTCTTTTGTCACAAAACCTTTTTACTATCAGGTAGCCATTCTTATTATACTCTTTAATTTCATTGAGAGTCAATTTATTCTCATTCATATAGCCGAAGTTTGTTTCACAAATTTAAAAGCACTGCAAGCCTCAGGGCTACGCTAATTCTGTTTAATTTATATACTTTTATTGCATAAAGTCAATTTAGCCGATGAAAGCTGTACTTGAACATCTCCCCATTGGGGCAGAAGAATCTTTTGTGGTAAGAAGGTTTACCTATAAATACTACCCAACACCATGGCATTTTCATCCAGAATATGAAATTGTTCTGGTAACAGAAAGTACCGGCAAAAAATTTATCGGCGATAAGATAACAGATTTTTGCCTGGGAGACCTGGCATTGCTTGGTTCTAATCTTCCACATTTATACAGGAATGATGACGCTTATTATAATCCTGATTCCGGCTTAAAAGCAAGATCAATTATCGTTCACTTCAGTAAAAAAATATTTAGTGATGCATTTACAGGCTTGCCTGAACTGAAAGGAATTAACTGTCTGCTTGAACGGTCTGCGAGAGGTTTGCAGATAAATGGCGATATAAATAAACCCGTCTGTAAAAAACTGGAAGAGATTTGTGATCTTACCGGGTTTGCCCGGCTGATGAAATTGTTTGAAATCCTTCATATCCTGTCTGAATCAAAATCATTAAAGTTTATATCCAATCAAGGCATAACAGGCAGCAACCCTTATGAGTCAGAGCGGATGACGAAGGTGCTTGAATATGTAATAAACAATTTTAAGAACAACATTACCTTGCCTGAAGCAGCCGCTATTGCCAATCTTTCTGAAAACTCTTTTTCAAGGTACTTCAGCAACCGCACAAAAAAACCGTTTATTGTTTTTGTAAACGAAGTGCGCCTTAGCCATGCCTGCAAGCTGCTTGTGGAAAACCAGTTAAGCATAACTGATATTTGCTTTGAATGTGGGTTTAATAATCTCTCAAACTTCCACCGCAGATTTCGGGATATGTATAATATCAGCCCGCTTGGTTACAGAAAGATGATTGCAGGTTAAATCGTATATGGTTTGGCTACTTCAATCCATTTATTTTCCCTGTATTTTAATCATTGCTGTCCGACTAAAATATTTTCTCTTGGGCTAAAGCCCTTTATGGGCCTGCTTTTTACTAACCCCAGGCTTAAGCCCGGGGTTATATATCTGAAACCCTTGCACAATGGGCTTTAGCCCAAGTTATCCG
>NZ_JASGEX010000033.1:0-11067 GCF_047606085.1 Parafilimonas sp. | reverse complement strand
CAATGTTTGACCTCACCCCAACCCCTCCCGAATGGTCGGGACAAGTTCTCCAAAGGAGAGGGGCCAGAACCCGCTCTGGCAAATGGTTTCAAGAGATTCGATAATTTTTATCCGGACAATAATGATTCTATATAATTTCTATGAGCCTGTATCATTTGCAATAAAGTGTAAACAGCTATAGCAAGGGAAGCGCTGATTATGCCTCAGATAAAACCGGCTGACTTTATCTTTGCCGTTTATGACCGACCTCAGAAGCGATACCGTAACCAAACCAACGGCTGCCATGCTTGATGCCATGATGCAGGCAAAAGTGGGCGACGATGTTTTTGGAGAAGACCCCGCCGTTAATGCGCTTGAAATAAAAACGGCTGCCTTATTTGGAATGGAAGCCGCCATTTTTTGCCCCAGCGGAACCATGACAAACCAAATTGCCATTAAATGCCATACACAGCCGGGCGATGAGATAATCTGCGACAGGCTTTCACATATATATCAGTATGAAGGCGGCGGCATTGCATTTAATGCAGGCTGCTCTGTTAATTTAATTGATGGCAATTATGGCAGGATAACAGCAGCACAGGTGGAAAACTGTATTAATAACAGGAACGATTTGCATAAAGCATATTCTAAACTGGTTTCACTCGAAAACACGGCTAACCGCGGCGGTGGATGCTGTTATGATTTTGAAGACATTAAAGCTATCAGGAAAACATGCGATGCCAATAATCTGCTGTTGCATTTAGATGGCGCCCGCTTGTTCAACGCCCTTATTGCAAAAGGAGAATTGCCCAAAGATTACGGGAAAATATTTGACAGCATTTCTGTTTGTATAAGCAAAGGCCTGGGCGCACCTGCGGGCAGCCTTCTCATTGGCACAAAGAATTTTATTGCGCAGGCAAGAAGGATAAGAAAAATTTTTGGCGGCGGCATGCGGCAGGCCGGCTATCTTGCCGCCGCCTGCATGTATGCGCTGGATAACAATATGGAAAGATTAAAAGACGATCACCTGCATGCACAAAAACTGGCAGCCGCATTGCAGCAAAAAGATTTTGTGGGCGGCATATTCCCGGTTGAAACCAATATTGTGATTTTTGAAGTGAAAGGCAGATATACGGCAGAAACATTATCGGCTTTGTTTAAAAAAAATAATATACTTGCCATGGCAATTTCAAAAAAACATATAAGAATGGTTACCCATTTAGATATAACGGCCGCAATGATTGATGAAACCATTGAAGTAATTAATCAATTATAAACTGTTTAAGAAGTACATAGCCTTTCCTCAATATTTTTAAAAATCATAGGAAACTGTAGCTAAAATAGTTCTTGGCCTTAATTTATAATTGAAATTGGAAATAGAATTAGCTGTAACCGATAGCGATGAATATATTTTTAGATCAGTTATATTGGCACATAATAATTCTATGCTAAGCGGTATTTTTTTTAACCTGTATTTAAAAACAAAATCAGCAAATACAAAACTTTTGGAAGATGACTGCGCTTGTTTAATTGAATAATATTCGCATTTTGCTGTTATGCCTAACCTGTCTATTGGGAACATTTCTATATCAGCCTGTTGTTTTAATTGTTCACCAGGTTGAATAAAATCATTATCGCCGTAGTCTGCTTTTGTAATAGTTTTGTTATAATCAACTTTATAATTGCCATACAACCACTCCGTTATTTTAGTGCGTAAACCAGCCGAATAAAAGTTTGATAAGGAAATTACAGGAAAAAGAATGTCATTTTGCAATCGCTGTGAATGACTATACTGAAAATAATATTTTAAACTGAGTGTGGTTTTTAATGCAAAAATATATTTGCTAAGGCTGCTACTAATGTTAAACGATGAAACATTATTTTTAAAGGGCAACGCTATTTGTTTTGTTAGATTGTTTTGTATTAAGGTTGAATAAATAAAATTATTGCTTTTAAATCCATAATTGGCAAAAACATTGAGGAAAAAAACTTTAAGCGATTTTTTGAATGTAAACCCTGCATTAATATTGTGATTGAATGTTTGTTGCAATGGTGCATTGTTTGAATTAAATGTTCTGTAATCTAACATAACCATACCATAATATACCTGTTCAATGCTGCCTGGCTGAAAATTATAACTATATCCTGCTGATACATAGCTTTCTCTACCAACCTTGTGTTGCCATTTAAAAAAGGGGGTAATGAAAAAAAAGCTGTGCCTGAAGCTTTTACCCAACAGTGTGTCTTCATAGTTGATAATAGTATTATTTACAGGCGCAGATAATACGAATGAATTTCGGTCATATTCCCAACGGACTTCAGGGTTTAAGTATAATGTAAATTTATGCCAGCTTAAATGATTTGTAAAGCTGTCGCTTGCCAAATTTATGGTGTTATTCAATTGCTGGATATCTAATACAGATTGCAAAGCTTCCTGATGATATAAAAAACCGGCTTTATAACTTTGAAAAAAATGTTCTCCCGGTTTATAATATGTAATATAATTATTGGTAAAAAAAGAAGGAATCGTTGCATGTTGTATAGCTTGCTTAAACGAATCGCTGTTATTTAGAATTTCCTTATTCAGGCCGGGTGTTACATGTAAGGTTTGCGGTTCTTTATTATAATCGGTAAAGGAAAAATACTGCAAAATATTGTTGCCTCCAATCACTTTTACACCGGCAAAGCTATTAGTAAAGTTAACTATATGGCTAAGCAACTGCTGCTGAACTGGATTGTTATTAGCAATAATGCCCGCCAAATTGTTGCCAGTATTATAGTCGGCAGAAAGAGTATTATTTAAATACTGTTTTGCATTGTTAACATTTATATTTAACTGCACATGCAAGTTATTGGTTTTATCAATACTGCTTTGCTGTTCGGTGTAAGCAATTGTATCAATTCCCGGGAAAAAATACTTTATAGCATTATTAAAGTCTTGTTGCTGCCTGTTATTAAGGTAATAAGCATTTATTCTTAATGCAATATCTTTTTTAAGTTTAACAAGATCATTTATATTAAACATTTTAGCATTATTGAAAAGAAATCTCTGCTTATCAATTTCCTGCGGATAAACAGGGTTGTTAGTAAGCAGTTGAGGCTGGTTATCATCAGGGAAATCGTTTAAATTGTGAGAAGCAATCTCATCACGCAAATCTTCACCAACATTATTTATTTTAAAGGCATTAATAGCTTTAAATTTATTTTTAAACGCAAGGCTGTTTGCTTCACCCTTATACGCACCACGACTGCCAACCCCACCTTTTGCACTATTTATAAACCGCAATTTATCCTTATCCTTCAAAGTAATATTTATGGCAGCCCTGTCGGTGGTAACAATTCCGTTCAGCAGCTTAATATCCTGGTTGTTTTCTATTACCTGCACTTTATCTACAATATCGGCAGGTATGGTTTTAGTGCCCATTGTATACTTGTCGTCCAGTAAATTATCTCCTTCAATATAAAATTTATTAATAGCTTTTCCATTATATTTTATAACGCCATTATCGTCCACTTCTATGCCTGGTAACTTTTTAATTACATCGCCAATTACTTTATCGTTTTTATTTGCAAAATCTGTTACACGGTAATTAAGCGTATCGCCGCTTTTTTTTATGCGGGGCGAGTTATCAGTTACTGTTACAGGTGTCAAAAAATTTTCATCGGCGTTTAATACAAAATTAAAACCGGCAGACCAGTCGCTAATATTTTTCTCTGCCCTTAAATATCCAATGGCATCTACCGTAACTGCTAGGTTTTCTTTTAAGATATTGCTGTCATTAATTAAAAAAGAATAAAATCCGTTTTCGTTGGTTTGGGTGAAAAAAATGCCAGCGCCTGAAGATTTATTTATAATGCTTACAGTTGCAAAACCAATGGTATTGCCTGCAGTATCTTTTACAGTGCCCTTCAGGTAAAATTTTACACTTTGAGCATATAACTCGTTTGAAATTACCAGCAAAAGCAAAACGATAAATAAACGGCTGTTAAATTGCATTAATTATTTGTCAACTCTATCGGATTATTTATTCTACCCTGCTTTCGCGGAGATACTGTTGAACTTGGATCAACTGAAATTGTTATTCCTTTGTCGTTAAAAGCAGCGCCTGGATTTTCTCTAAAGGCATTTACCATCCGGTTGTATTCAGCCATGGTGGTTTTTATTGCATTTGCAGGAAAATTAATTATTGCAATATTTTTATTAAGCATAACGTTTTCGCAAATAAAATTCACTTGTTTTTTCTCGTCATAAGCTTCAAGTATTAATCCGGGCAATCCCTGTAGTTTCCATGGGCCAAAGCCTGCCGGTATTGCTAATGTAAACCAGGCAATATAATTGCGCCCTCTAAATATGCAGGTTGCTTTTTGGCAGATGTACCCTGCAATTTTTCTTGTATCTTTTGCTATTTGCCATTTTATTTGCGCTAAGGGTTCCGTTATTAAGTAATTATTATCATTAAACTGCATGTTTATATACAATGCTTCCGGCTCTTTATAAGTAAATATTTGTTCCGGAGAACTGATCCTGATAACGCCCATATTAATTTTAATTGCATTGCTATCGCTTGCCCCCGCCTCTTTAATTTTAGCATCTTTTATTGAATCCTGCACCATGCGTGTATAGCTTGTATATAGAGAACTTTTATTGCCAAACAACAGCATCATTTCCTCCTTATAAAAACGGGAGGCATTATTTGTGTCTAACATGTGGGAGAAACTATAGATAACCTTTCCCACCGCAGGTTCAGGCTTGCTATCCTGATAAGAAGAAAATAAAAAGAGAGAGAGAATAATATTAAAAAAAAGCATAAAAAAGTTTTGAGCAGATTAGATACTTAAGTCAAATTTACCTTTAAAATACCTGTTTTCAATTAGTAAAAGCAACCGTAAACATCCGTACGGCTGGCAACATAAGCATCGGCTGCTGCGGCTAATTCAGTTGCAATAGTACAATTACTGCAAGTGATAGTAAAAGTTAACTGTTGGCCACAGACATCATAATAAGTAGGTTGCCGATATGGGTTTTGTCATGCTGAAATTTATTGCCCGATTTTGCAATTTAAATGCTTGTTCCTGCATAGTTTGGATTTCAGTTCTTAATACATTGTACATGTACCAAATTTTTGAACATTGATTTTGAAATACTTTCTCCATTAGATGCATGAGCAAGAGAAAACAAGCTAACTATAAAAGCTGAGAGAAGTAATGTTTTTTTCATAAAAAATAATTTTTAAATTGGGACAAAATTGAATAAAGATAATCGGAAATTGGATTTTAAAAGGTAAATTTGAAATATAAAAGTCCTGAGTTTTTTTTGTTTAAGCAACAACTAACTGCACTACTTTAAAACCTTAAAAT
This sequence comes from Parafilimonas sp., assembly GCF_047606085.1. Taxonomy (GTDB): domain Bacteria; phylum Bacteroidota; class Bacteroidia; order Chitinophagales; family Chitinophagaceae; genus Parafilimonas. The sequence goes on along the minus strand of NZ_JASGEX010000033.1, from coordinate 5,730 downwards.
CAATTTTAATGCTTGGTCAAAAAATAAAACTGCTAAGGGAGTATAGAAACTTTACTCAGCAATATATGGCAGATGAATTAGGCATAAGCCAGAATGCTTATTCAAAAATCGAATTAAATAAAAGCAAGCTGAACGTTAACATTGCCGAACATATTGCCAATATATTACAAATATCTTTAGCTGATTTATTAAATAAAAACGATCCGGTTATTTCTTTTAATGAAAGCAACCTTGATAAAAGTTTTGATCATAAGCAGCTTGAAATACAAAAATCATTTTATGAAAAAAGAATTAGTATTTTGGAAGCAGAACTTGATACCTTGAAAAAACGGGAAGAACAATTATTACGATTAATTGAAAAGCTTTCATCTTAATCTACGTATTTTGAAGTGCTGCAAACACACTTTGTAAGTAATTAATCGTTTGTAAATTCGCCGAAAATGCAAGCTATAAATTAAATAACACGAAATGTTACCTAAGATAAATCCGACTAATACACAGGCATGGCTGCTGCTTACAAAACACCAGGGCGATGAAATGCGCCACATAACCATGAAGCGCCTCTTTGCGGAAGATGAAAACCGCTTCAGTAAATTTTCCATTACGTTTGGCGATATTTTATTCGATTATTCCAAAAACATCATTATTCCAAAAACATTGCAATTGCTGCTGCAGCTTGCCGATGACTGCAAGGTAAAAGAAGCCATAACAGAAATGTTTAATGGCGATAAGATAAATGAAACAGAACACCGTTCTGTATTGCATACGGCATTAAGAAATTTTAGTGGCGAACCTGTTTTAAGTGATGGCAAGGATGTAATGCCCGATGTGCAACGTGTGCAACAGCAAATGAAGGCTTTCTGCGAAAAAATTCACAGCGGTGAATGGAAAGGTTTTTCAGGCAAGAAAATAAAATACATTGTAAATATTGGTATTGGCGGCAGCGACCTTGGGCCCGTAATGGTTACGGAAGCTTTAAAGCCCTATTGGGCAGAAGGCATACAGCCTTATTTTGTAAGCAATATTGATGGCACGCACATAGTGGAAACATTAAAGCATGTTACGCCCGATGAAACTTTGTTCTTAATTGCTTCCAAAACATTTACCACACAGGAAACCATGACGAATGCGCATACAGCGCGTGCATGGTTTTTAAATGCAGCAAAAGATGAGCAGCATATTGCAAAACATTTTGCGGCCTTAAGCACCAACGAAAAAGCGGTTACAGAATTCGGCATTGATGCCGCCAATATGTTTGAGTTCTGGGATTGGGTTGGCGGAAGGTATTCATTGTGGAGCGCTATTGGATTGTCAATTGCATTAACTATTGGCTACGATAATTTTGAACAGCTCTTAAAAGGCGGTTACGAAACGGATGTGCATTTTAAAACAACCGCCTTTGATAAAAACATACCGGTGCTGATGGCGCTAATAGGTATATGGTACACCAATTTTTTCAGGGCGCAAACAGAAGCCATATTGCCTTATGATCAATACATGCACCGCTTTGCCGCTTATTTTCAGCAGGGCAATATGGAAAGCAATGGCAAATATGTAAACCGCAATGGCAGCGAAACCAATTATGCCACAGGCCCTGTAATATGGGGCGAGCCGGGCACAAACGGCCAGCATGCTTTTTACCAGTTGATACACCAGGGGACATTATTAATACCCTGCGATTTTATTGCGCCTGCCATTTCGCATAACCCCATTGGCAACCATCATTTAAAGCTGTTAAGTAACTTCTTTGCACAAACAGAAGCTTTAATGAAAGGAAAAGATGAGGCCGAAGTAAAAGAAGAATTGAAGAAAGATGGCAAATCGCCGGAAGAAATAAAAAAGCTCGTACCATTTAAAGTGTTTAAAGGCAATAAGCCAACCAACTCGTTTTTAATTAAAGAAATCACGCCTAAAACATTGGGCAACCTTATTGCTTTGTATGAGCATAAAATTTTTGTACAGGGCGTTATCTGGAATATATTCAGCTTTGACCAGTGGGGCGTGGAATTAGGAAAACAGCTTGCCTCTAAAGTTTTGCCCGAACTGGAGAACAATGAGAAAATCACTTCGCATGACTCATCAACCAATGGTTTGATAAATGCCTGGAAAGCGATAAGGCAGCAGATCAATCATCAATCTTAATAAAAAACCTGTGCTGTAATAAAGACAACACAGGTTTTTTATTTGTGGAGCTGTCGAGACCACAAAAGTGTTTAAGGGAACATCCTTAACCTTGGAGTTACCTGCAAACTATTAAAAAGAGGGGAGCTTTATGCCTCCCCTAATTTTTTGTCGGACTAAGATATTTTATTTGGTTCACAATCTTAATTTCCGGAGATTTATCAGTTGCATGCATGATCCGGATAAAAGAAAATAATCTTGCAATGCTTCTTCGAAATGACGATCCATGACTAATCTTATCCCGAACTCACGTTAGTACTAAGCCGTAAATCAAAATAAACACGATCTATTTTACTGCTTTTAAAGCTGCTGCATAATCAGGCTCCTGCCCTATCTCAGGCACCTGCTGCTCATAAACTATTTTGCCTGACTGGTCAATTACAACCACTGCACGGCTCAATAAGCCCCGCAGGGCGCCATCGGCAATCTCAACCCCGTATATATTGCCGAAATCGTTCCTGAAATCAGAAAGCATTACAACATGGTCAATGCCTTCAGCGCCGCAAAATTGTTTTTGCGCAAAAGGCAGGTCTTTTGAAATACAAAGCACCACTGTATTATTCAGCCCCGCCGCATCCTGGTTAAATGCCCTTACAGATTTAGCGCAAACGCCGGTGTTTACACTGGGAAAAATATTCATAACAATATACTTTCCCTTATAGTCAGCCAGTGTTTTTTCCGAAAGATCAACCGCTGTTAAAGTAAAATCTTTTGCCTGTACATTAATAGAGGGCAGTTTCCCAACTGTGTGAACAGGTTCTCCTCTTAACGTGATAGTTGTGCCGTTTGAATTTTCCATGATTGTTTTTATTGTATGATTGCTTGATGCATTTGTTTGTGCAAAACATATAGTTGCCGTTAATAAACAGGCAACGCATATAAACAAGGCATTGATAATAACTGAAGGTTTTATTCCGGGCGCCATACATTAATATTAAAAGAAACACAAACGTACATTAAATTTTTTCATGCATAAATTACATTATTGTCCGGATAACCTGGGCTAAAGCCCAGGAGAAAATATTTTAATCGTACAACAGTGAATAAATTATACAAAGTATCTGTAAAAAATTTAACGGCAGTTCCTCCTGACCAATAAAACATTAATATTCAAGAGAAATGTACTGAAAAGGCTGTGGCAGTTAGCTGAATTTCTGCAAAACGGATTGCCGTTGTGCTTTATGCAATGAGCCTGCCTGCGCTTTGTGAATCTCCGGAGGAAATGCAGAAAGAACTCCCGCGAAAATTACGTACTTTGCGGCTTCACCATTTCCGTTTTTTCTTATGAAAAAGCTACCTGCCTCTTTAATCCGGACTGTTTGTTTTCCTGGCTTGTTATTAACGTTTATTTTCACATCATGCCAGAAGAATGCAGATACGCTCAACAGCAGCCTAATTACTGCAGCATCCGATGACTCTGTTATAATTAAAGATGCCGGCATCACTGTTAAAACAGGAATATTACCTCCTGTAACGCAAAAAACTTTTATACCAAACGGCGACAGCTCCATTGCAGAGTTTCAGGTTGTGGCTGCCAAAAATATCTTTTTAAGGCGCATGGATTTTTCGGCACCTTCAATCATAAAATCTTCGCGCATCAGCAGCATCTATGATGATAAAATAGCCAACGACACAGGCACAATGACGTATTATATTGACCGCTATTTAAAACCCGGATCAGGTGCAGACCTTTTAATGGAAATATTTTATAAACATGTAAATACAATAACTTCAGGTTCCACTGCAAGGGTCAGCCTCACACATTTTTCTTACGTATCGCTGGAAGATAATGTGGAACATGATGTATATCTGAACAAGCCGGTAAAAACAAACATTATGTGCCTTGTTTTTAATAAGCCGGGCATTGTATTTCAAAACCCGGCAGGCACTGTTTTGAACAACGGTTTCAGGGAAATTATGCAGGTAAAATTAACAGGAGCATCCAGGTGGTCGCTGGCTGATCTGCCCATATTTATATATGCGCCGCCTTATTATAACGGGTCTGTGAAGAAATGCAGGCTGATAGTAAAAAATAAAAACACCACACTGGCAACGGAAAGCGATTCATTGCGTGTGCCTGCTGAAGGTTCCGGCAGCACGGTTATTCATTTCACCCCGGCCTTTCAGCATGTGGCCGGCGATACAGATACGCTTAAAATTTACGCACGGGTCTCCGGAACATTAATCAGCCTCATCAGCAGCATGAGCCCTTACAGTGGGCTTGCTTGGAAAGACGCGGTAAGCACCAGGTTTGGCGGAAACGTAAACAACAATTTTTTTAAGGACGACACCTATTTTTCCAGTTTTTATTACCAGGAATAAGCCATCGCCTTCGCTCTGCAACTGAAGCCCGCATGCATTAATTGACATATATCAGTTTTTAAACAAGCCCCGGTCATATATTCATAAACAGTGCGTGGGTAAATTCGGCATACAATATAAATTATATGAAAACGATTATTGCAGCCACAGACTATTCAAAAGAAGCAGATAATGCCGTTAACTATGCAGCGGCATTGGCCAAATACACCGGCTCAACCCTTGTATTATTTAATGCTTTTGAATATTCCATACACGTTTCCAATGCGAGGGTATCTGCATCCCTGGTTGATGCAGCCATTGCAACTAATGCCAGGTTGATGATTTATACCTATAATTTTTTAATCTTAACAGCCCGGAAAGCCGCCTCATCAATATGATCCTGCAAGGCTATGTGGCCTTTGGTTAGCTTGCCAAAATCAGTGTATGAATGGAATGAGCTTTTGGCAACAAGCTCATTCCATTCATCGCTGTTAATTAGTATATCGGCTGTAACAACACCGTTAAGCCAGAAAGTTATTTTACCATTATTTTGAACAATGCGGGATTCGTTCCATTCGCCAAACGGTTTTGGCTGCACTTCATTTTTAACCGGCAACACACCATATACGGCGCCGGCAATTTCCGCGGGCTTGCCTTTGTGCACTTCATCATTAGCATTATCCAGCATTTGAAATTCAGGCCCAGTAAAAAAAGTGGCTGCATATTTTGGGTCTTCCTGCACATTTATCATTACACCACTGTTACCGGCCTTTTCTATTGCCCATTCAAAACGCAGATCAAAGTTTTCATACATGCTATCGGTAACAAGGTCTGCATGCTCAAGGTTGCTGGGTATTTGCACACATTTTAATTCGCCATCTTCAACCTTCCACACAGGCGGTATTTATTTTTGATTATAAGCGTGCCAGCCCTTCATTGTTTTGCCATCAAAAAGCAATTGCCAGCCATCTTTTTGTTCTTGTTCGGTAAGCGAATTATAAGAGCCTGTTTTTTGCATGCAGGAAGAAAAAAATAGGGCTGAAACGGCGAACATTAAAAAAGCAATCCGTTTAAAATAAATCATCATTACAGGTTTTATTAATTGAGCTAAGATGTAAATCTACCAACCATTTCACAGGATAGGCGACATTTCTCGCTTTATTTTCCTACTTTTGCGTATGCAAAATTTAGAAGTACTTATAGGCCAAAAGATAGATGGTCGCAAATTATCGCATGGGCAAAATGAAT
>NZ_JASGEX010000032.1:0-22279 GCF_047606085.1 Parafilimonas sp. | reverse complement strand
GATGGCTATTTAAATTAAACCCCATTCGGGGTCTTTTATTAATCGTGTTTCTCCTAAGTTGACGGCTATGGTGTCGCCACCCGCCTGCGAAAGTTTGAAAGGCGTTCCTAAAACCGCATTTAATCATTTTTTTGTATTGTTGCTGCATTTTCCAAACTTGCGGGAGCAAGTTAAACAAGTATGATTTTTGTGCAGAGTATGAAGCAAATCAATTAAAGGAACCATAATAAGAAAACATTAAATAATTCTTACCCATGGCAGTTTTAAAGTTCAGGGCATATTATGAGGAAGACGAGGCCATTTACAGGGATATTGTAATAAAACACTCACAAAGTTTTTTTGACCTGCATAATGCTATTTTGAAATCGTATGATTTTGACAATAAGCACCAGGCCACTTTTTACAGGAGCAATGATAACTGGCAACGTGGCAGGGAAATAACCCTTGAAAAATACGACAGGGGTTATAAGGTTGAGCCATTAATAATGATTCATACCACCATTGGCAGCGAGATACGCGATACCAACCAGAAATTTATTTATATCTACGACTTTGAAAAAAACTGGGCTTTTCATGTAGAGCTTATCAATATTACAAAAGAAGAAAGCACCAGGATAATTTATCCGACTACCTCAAGGGTCGAAGGCATTGGCCCGCAACAGTACGGCACACGCAGCCTGCTTGGAAAAAAATTTGTTGATATTGAAGAAAAATATGACCTGCCCCAAAACAATGAAGGCTTTGGCGAAGAGGGCGGGGAGAGTGGTGGAGAGGAAAGCACAGAAGAATATCCTGATGAAGCATAAAGCGGTACATTCCAATAGCATTGAATGAAACCAGTTGTTTGCCCTGCTTTGCGCAATCACAATTGAATGGCGGCATATCGCCATCGTTTTTTGATGCGGCCGGCTGCCCGTTAAACCTGTTAAGAGCATATTGGTAATAAATCCTTCCCGGGCACAAATCTTATCTTTACATAAATTCTTATTCATTATGTGGAAGAACAACATTCTTGAAACTATCGGAAATACGCCATTAATTAAGCTGAATAAAATAACGAAAGACTTTCCCTGCACGGTGCTTGCCAAGGTTGATTACTTCAATCCCGGTAATTCTATAAAAGATCGCATGGCATTGAAAATGCTGGAAGTGGCTGAGCAGGAAGGTAAATTAAAACCCGGTGGCACAATCATTGAATGTACCAGCGGCAATACGGGCATGGGCCTTGCTTTGGCAGCCTGTGTTAAAGGCTATAAATGCATCTTTACCACAACGGATAAACAGAGCAAAGAAAAGATGGATATATTAAAAGCTGTAGGTGCAGAAGTAATTGTTTGCCCAACAAATGTAGAACCGGACGATCCGAAAAGTTATTATTCTGTTGCGGGAAGGCTTGCCAAAGAAATTCCCAACTCTTATTTCTTTAATCAATATGATAATCTTGCCAACCGTTTGGCGCATTATGAAACCACCGGCCCTGAAATATGGGAGCAGACTGAAGGTAAAATAACGCACCTTGTTTGCACGGCAGGCACAGGCGGAACGGTTACCGGCACTGCACAATTTCTGAAAGAAAAAAATCCGGGTATTCAGGTGTGGGCAATTGATGTATATGGCTCTTTGCTTACCAAATATTTTAATACCGGCGAGATAGATATGAATGAAGTGCACCCTTACATAAGCGAGGGCTTTGGCGAAGATTTCGTGCCCGCCAATTACGATATGAGCGTGATTGACCGTTTTGAACAGGTAACGGATAAGGACGGCGCCATTATGGCGCGCCGCATTGCAAAAGAAGAGGGCATTTTTATTGGTTACAGCGCCGGCAGTTGTTTGCAGGGGCTAATGCAATTGAAAAGCAGGCTGAAAAAAGATGACCTGGTGGTTTGTATTTTTCACGATCATGGCAGCCGCTACGTTGCAAAAATTTATAATGACCAGTGGATGATGGAACGCGGCTTCCTGGATGTGAAAACGTTTAAGGATATTGTAAATGCGCGGGAAGGAAAGAAGCTCGTTACGGTGCAGCCTTCGCAAACTGTTGCCGAAGCCGTTGAACTGATGAAGAAATATGATATCGAAAACATTCCTGTTATGAACGGCAGCGGCCCTGTTGGTTCCATCAGCGAAACAGGCTTGTTTCAAAAAGTGTTTGATCATCCTGAATTAAAAGATTCCACGGTGGAAAGCATCATGGAACAAGCGTATCCCGTTGTTGATTTTGATACGCCCGTGGAGCGTCTCGGCAGTTTAATAAACAAAGGCAACGGCGCCGTTTTAGCTAAAGACGAAACAGGCGATTACCATATTGTTACCAAGTATGATGTGATACAAAGCCTGGCGAAATAGTTTAAACATTAACGGCATATTTTATGACAATGGTTAATTAAAGACTGGCTCAGTCTCTCAGACTGAGCCAGTCTGTTTAAACGGCTTTTAAATATTATGGCCACCGCTTTTATGAATTGTCATTTTGCAAATCAAATATGTTTATGCTGAACGACTCGCTTTACAAAACTTTGCATATTAAATCTGTAACAGAAGATATAACAAATTTTAAGATCATCACTTTTGAAGAAGGCCATAACATTCCGTATAAGCCAGGCCAGTACATTACACTGGTGCGTTTCAGCCATGACGAAGAAATAAGGCGTTCTTATTCCATTACATCATCCCCCTATTTAAATGAGCCATTGGCAATAGGCGTGAAGCGCATTGAAAACGGCTATTTTTCCCGTTTGCTTGTTGACCATGCCGCTGCCGGCGATGAAATTATAACCATTGGCGCAGGCGGCCTTTTTATTTTGCCGGATAATATTGATGATTACAAGCAGGTTTTCTTTTTTGCAGCGGGCAGTGGCATTACGCCGGTTTATGCGCTTATTAAAACCGCATTATTTGCGCATGAGCATGTACAGGTTGTTTTGGTTTATAGCAATGCATCGGCAGAAAAAACAGTTTTTCTAAACGAGCTAAAATTGCTTGAACAAAAATTTAAAGGCAGGTTTATTATAAAATTCCTGTTCAGTAATATCATTCAGCTTGCCAAAGCCCGCCTGCACAGGAATTTGATAATAGAATTTTTGCAAAACTTATCTGTTGCAGATTACGGCCAGACATTGTTTTATATCTGCGGCCCGCAATCGTATATGCGTTTATGCACTTATACTTTGCAGGAAAATGATGTGCCTAAAAATAATATCAGGCGGGAAGATTTTGTGATCAATGCGGTTAAGCGGGATGTTTCGCCGCCTGATAAATCTTCGCATATTGTTTCTGTCAGAAGCGGTAATGAATCTTTTCGCTTCGACGTTCATTATCCTGATTCCATTTTAACGGCTGCCAAAAAAGCCGGTATTATCCTGCCTTATAGTTGTGAAACCGGCCGTTGCGGCAGTTGTGTTGCCAAATGTATAAATGGCGATGTGTGGCATTCCTATAATGAAGTGCTCACGGAGAGTGAAATACAGCAAGGCCTGGTGTTAACCTGTGTTGGCCATGCTATAAATGGAGATGTTGAGTTGGAGATAAATGTTTAATAGTCCATGCTAACGGTCTGACGCATTAAGCGTCTGACCGTGTTGCTGCTACATTCTTTCCGGTACTTTAATGCCCATTAAATGCATGCCCGTTTGTATAGTTTGCGCTGTAAGCTGTGCAAGTGTTATGCGCAATGTTTTTTTCTCCTCACTTTCTGCATTGGCAATGGAATGTTCTGTATAAAATGAATTGAATGTTTTGGCAAGGTTAAAAACATACAACGCAATTTTCGACGGATCGTATAATACCGCAGCTTCCTCAATGGTTGCCGGGAACTGTTCGAGCTGAATGATGATCTCTTTTTCCAGCGGAAGCAGTTCACCGCTCACAGGAAATGTTTTAATGTCAGTAGGCTGTGGGCTGTGGGCTGTGGACATTTTCCTCAGCACACTCTTAATCCTTGCATACGTATATTGAACAAAAGGCCCGGTAAACCCATGAAAGTCTATGCTTTCCTCGGGGTTAAAGATCATCTTCTTTTTCGGGTCAACCCGCAGCAGGAAAAACTTTAATGCGCCGAGGCCGATTGTTTCATACAAATCGGTTAATTCTTCTCCGGTAAAATCTTTCACCTTACCAAGCTCTTCTGTTTTCTGCTTCGCAATGCCGATCGTTTCATCCACAATATCATCTGCATCCACAACAGTACCTTCACGGCTTTTCATTTTGCCCGAAGGCAATTCCACCATGCCATAACTCAGGTGATAGATAGCTTTGGCATACGGCAATCCAAGCTTTTCGCAGATAAGCTTTAATACCTTGAAATGATAATTCTGTTCATCGCCTACCACATAAATGCTTTCATCAATTTTGTATTCTTCATATTTATCAACCGCCAGGCCGATATCCTGCGTTATATATACAGCCGTACCATCTTTGCGGCGAACGATCTTTTTATCAAGGCCGTCGTTGGTTAAGTCAATCCAAACGCTTCCGTCTTCCTCTTTATAAAAGATACCTTTTTCCAAACCTGCTTCCACCAGGTTTTTACCAAGAATATAAGTTTGGCTTTCGTAATATATTTTGTCAAAATCTGCACCGATGCGTTTATATGTTTCGTCAAAACCTTCATACACCCAGCTATTCATCATGCTCCATAATTCAAGCACATCAGGCTTTCCGGCTTCCCAGTCAACCAGCATTTGTTGCGCCGCTTTCATAATGGCCGCTTTTTTTTCTGCTTCTTCTGTGCTTAGCCCTTCTGCCTCTAATGCCTTAATTTCTTCTTTATATACCTCATTAAACTTCACATAATAATCACCCACAAAATGATCGCCTTTGGTATGGGTTGCTTGCGGTGTTGCACCATTGGCAAAGATTTTCCAGGCAATCATGCTTTTACAAATATGAATGCCGCGGTCATTTACAATGCAGGATTTTATTACGTCGTTGCCAACAGCTTTTGCCAGCTCTGCAGCGCTCCATCCTAAAAAAATATTTCTTAAATGGCCAAGGTGCAAAGGTTTGTTGGTGTTGGGTGAAGCATATTCAACCATAATTTTTTTATGGCTGACCTGCTGTTTGCCAAATGAAGCATTATTGTAATTATCGGATAGAAATTTTATCCAGTAGCTATCGGCAACAACCAGGTTTAAAAATCCTTTTATAATATTATATGATTGAAAAATGCCGGTATTATTATCAAGCAGGTATTGTCCCAATGCATTGCCCAGTGCATCCGGCGATTTTTTTAAAGGCTTTAACAGGGCGAATAATACGATCGTGTAATCGCCTTCAAATTCAGGCTTGGTAACGTTTACGGTAATGGCAGATTCATCAATTGAAACCCGGTATAAATCTTCAATTGCTTTTTGCGTGATCAGTTTAATATCGTTGGTAAGGCTCATAAAAAAATATGAAGCGCAAAAATAATATAGCCGGCTTGTAAAATCTTCCTTAAATGTGAGAACAGGAAAACAGGTGCATTTTTTGCTGTTACCTTCGCACCATGCAAAAATTACATGCATTCATACGCAAAATGGTTTTGATAGTAGTGGATGCATTTTATCCCTTGTTCAGGCGGTTCATGCCTTTGCAAACTTTCAGGTATGCAGCCTGCGGCGGCGGCAATATGGTTTTTGATATAGTGGTTTTTATGCTGTCGTATAATTATTTTCTTAACAAGCAAATCGTTTATATAGCCGGTATTGCCATCAGCCCGTACATTTTTGCATTCCTTATTGCGTTTTGCATTTCTTTTCCTGTGGGTTTTTATTTAAGCCGTTATGTGGTGTGGCAGCAAACAAAAACCCGAAAGCGCATACAGGTATTCCGGTATTTTTTAATTGTTGTAGCCTGCATTGCGCTCAACTATTTTTTCCTGAAATTATTTATTGAAGTATTTCACTGGTGGCCAACTTTTTCAAAAATAATGACTACTGTTATTGTGGTATTATTCAGTTATTTTACCCAACGGAATTTTTCTTTTAAAGCTGCTGCTGAAAAAGAAGAAGACGCTGTAGTGCCCGAAGATGAACTGATAGATTAACGGCATTAATTTAACCTGCCAGGTAAGGCTGCCTTACCTGCATGATTGATGTGGCGCAATGACATCCAAAAATTAAGTTATATAAACCAGGTTGCTGTAAAGGTTATACAAAACTGCGCTGCTTGCATTTTAAATGGCATGATTTTGTTTTAAGGATAAAAAACAATTTATATGAAAAAAATAAAAAATGCTGTACGTATGTTTTGTGTTGCAATGTTCTTGTCAACTATAATTGTTTCGTGCATACCTCCGCGAAATGGGCACAGGCATCAGGAACCTCCGGCGTCACAACAGGGCAAACATGAGCAGCCATAATCTTTTGAATATTCATTCAGCCATAAAATGCCTTGTTCATTAAAAACAGGGCATTTTATATAATCTTGCCATTGTTGTATATAAACCAATGGAATTACTTCCGCTAATACCACACTTGTAACCACACATATATTATTGGCCTTTATGAAACCGGTTGCATTTGCCTGGTGCACTTTTTTATGCAGCTTGTAACATAAAACAGCCTTTTACATAAAATGCGGTTGCAAAAACATGCAGATGCTTATCTTCAATTTTTATTATTTTCTATTTTTTCTGAATGACACTTAGAGACTCTTTTAATCTTGCATACCGCACGGTGCGAAGCAACACACTGCGCACCGGAATTACCGTAGCCATCATTGCTTTTGGCATTATGGCGTTAATCGGGATTATCACCGCCATCCAGGCCATGAACGAAGGGCTGCGCAACAGTTTTTCCACCATGGGCGCAAACGGCTTTACCATATCATATAAAGAACGCTTCAGGTTTAACGATGGCAATGATGACGAGGGGTCTGATAAAAAAAAGAAGGCCAAAAAATCAAACCTTGATAAATATATACAATTAAGAGAAGCAGAAAGTTTCAAAGAGAAATTGCAGTATCCTGCGCTTGTATCTATATCTCTTGACGGCTTTAGCAGCTATGAGGTGCATTATAATGACAAAAAGACCAACCCGAATGTGCGCATGAAAGGTGGCGATGAAAACTACCTTGCGGTAAACGGGTTTACCATAGAAACAGGCAGGAATTTAACGCCTGCCGATGTGCAAAGCGGCCGAAATGTATGCCTGCTGGGAAGTGATGTAGCCGTTAAGTTATTTGGACAGTTTAAAGACAAGGCCGTTGATAAATTTGTAAACGTTGACGGTAAGCCCTACCGTGTTATCGGGGTGCTTAAAGCAAAGGGATCGAGCGCTTTGCTGAGAGCGGATAACGTTGTCATTACTTCTTATAATAATGTGCGTGCAACCGGCATGGGCGGCAATTCTTTTTTAATAGGTGTGCTGGTGAACGATCTTTCGCAGGTGAATGGCGCTGTAAATGAAGCTACCTCTGTTTTCAGAAGCGTTCGCAAACTCCTGCCAACAGACGCTGATAATTTTGTGATTGAAAAAAGCGATAAACTGGCTACTACTTTCATCAGCCTTTTGGGCAGCATACAGGCAGCCGCAGCGGCCATTGGTTTAATTACATTAATTGGCGCGGCTATAGGGCTGATGAATATTATGCTTGTTTCGGTTAATGAGCGTACCCGCGAAGTGGGCCTGATAAAAGCACTGGGCGGCAAGCGCAAAAATATACGCCAGCAGTTTTTGTTTGAATCGGTTATTATCAGCCTGCTTGGGGCCCTGTTCGGTATTGTGCTTGGTGTGGCTGTGGGAAATGTATTTGCCGCATTGCTTAAAGCCGGGTTTGCCATTCCCTGGGCCTGGGTTATTGCAGGTATTATTATATGCTCCTGTGTTGGCCTGCTTGCCGGTATATGGCCTGCCGTAAAGGCGTCAAGGTTAAACCCCATCACTGCTTTAAGATATGAGTAGGCACAAAAGGGGATTGGGATTTAATTTTTGAAATATACAATAAGCAATGTTCAATGCTCAATTTGCAGAGGTTTTAAATTGAACATTGTTTTGTTGAATATTGAGGGTTTCTTAAGTAAACGGCATTGATTATTTATTCAGAAATTGAATAACTGCGTAACCAATAAGGGCGAGGATTATCACTGCAATTATTGCCATCAGTTCCCACGACAAACCTTTGAAGCTGCGTTGCATTTTTAGTTTCCTGGCAGCAGTTTTTTTGCGCAGGTTATCGTTAAGCTGCTTTGTAAAAATGTCTATTTTTTCAGAGGAAGAAAATTGCTGCAGGCCTTCAACGCCTTCGTTTATAAATGCAGAGCCAGCCATCTTTTTTTCAAAGGCATTGGCTTCCTCATCAGTTAATTTACCATTTAAGTAGTTCATTAACTGTTCTTCATTCAGATCTTCCTCATCTGCATTCCATATTTTATTTAATTCATCCATTATTGTTTGTCCCGCAATTTTCTTTCAACGAGTAATTTCAGGTTTCGTTTGCCATTCTGGATATAACTTTTTACCTGCATTAAACTAAAGCCGGTTTGTGCACTTATTTGCTGGTAAGATTTTTTTTCAAGATAGAAAAAAGTTATGCATGTTTTCTGGTCGTCATTCAGTTCCTGCAATGAAGTTTCGAGCAGGGAGATCATTTTTTGTTTTTCAATTTCCCGCTGCAATGGAAATTCCTCATCGGCAATATTATCTTTAAAATCAGCTATATTTTTTTCTTCGTGCTTTCTTAACTGCATCAGGCAATAGTTGCGCGCTACCATGTACAGCCAGCTTTTGAAATATTGCACCGGGTAGCGCTGCAGCTCGTGTATCACCTTTAAAAATATTTGCTGCACGGCATCTTTTGCGACTTCTTCATTCTTTAAATGCTTCATGCACACACCCAGCAGCAGCAGGGTATAGCGCTGCAGTAATATGCCCAGCAGGCGGTTATCGTTTGTTTGTTTAAACCGGGCCAGCAACTCCTGGTCGCTTATATGTTTTAATTCATTTTTGTTCAAAGGTGCAAGACTTATTGTATAGATGCCTGTATGGGGCAAATTCCATAAAGTTATGTAAACTGGCAGGAGATAGGCATAGCGCAGGGGAAGCTGCTACCGTCTGACGCTCAATGCGCCTGACCGCGTGATACGTAAAAAAAGCCTGTATATGTAAGGATGGGTTCATGCCATATATTATCAGAACAGCCCAAACAGCAGCGAATCTATCTTTCCTATTATTTCGCCGAGGTCTTCTTCTTTATCGGGAAATTTATTTTTGTCAACATTTATTACCAGCACCGGGCCTTCTTTGTAATTATCTATCCATCGGTTATACAGCTCGTTCAGTTTTTTTAAATAATCAAGGCGGATATTTTCTTCGTATTCGCGGCCGCGTTTCTGAATCTGGTCAACCAGCGTTGGCACAGACGCTTTAAGATAAATAAGCAGGTCCGGCGGCTGCACCATGGATTGCAGCGTTTTAAAGAAATGAAAATAATTATCAAAATCACGCTTGTTCATAAGCCCCATATCGTGCAGGTTAGGCGCAAATATGTGCGCATCTTCATAAATGGTCCTGTCCTGTATAACCGTTTCCGTGCCCTTGTGAATATCGAGCAACTGGTTAAGCCGGCCGTTTAAAAAATATATCTGCAGGTTAAAGCTCCACCGGGGCATGTCTTCATAAAAATCCATCAGGTAGGGATTATGATCCACATCTTCAAACTGGGGTATCCATTTATAATGTTTGCTTAATAGCTCTGTGAGTGTGGTTTTTCCCGCGCCTATATTACCTGCCACGGCTATATGCTTCGGTTTTTTTTGTTTAGCCATAAAACCTAAATTCCTGTAGGATATTTTTTATAATGAAATTAATCCCGAATTAAAAATAATTTGCAGTACAACATTCAAACTTAAAACATTAAAGTTTAAACATCAAACATAATCCAGGTGCATTGCTTTCCGTACCAATTTTATTGTTTCAACAGCATTGGCCCTGGCTTTTTCGCCGCCCTTTTCTATAATGTATGTGAGATATTCCTTGTCGTTTTCAATAGACTTTGCCTTTTCCCGTATGGGCTTTATGTAAGCCACCATATCTTCGGCAAGCTGTTTTTTCATGTCGCCGTACCGGATGGCGCCGTTCTCATAATCCTGCAGGTATGCTGAGGCAGTTTCCGCAGGGCTTACAAGCTGCATTAATGTAAACAGGTTCTCTATATAATCAGGTTTGGGCATTCCCGGTACGGCAGGCCCGCTGTCTGTTTTTGCTTTCATTATTTTTTTGCGAATGAGGTCATCCTCATCGGCCAGGTAAATGGTTACCATCTGGTTCTCGCTTTTGCTCATTTTGCCATTACCGTCGAGGCTTAAAATTTTTGTGAGCGATGCCCCGTAATTAAAAGGATAGGGCAATGGCAATACTTCACCATAACGATGGTTAAACCTTTCTGCAAAATTTCTTGCCATTTCAAGATGCTGCTCCTGGTCTTTGCCCACCGGTACTTTTACGGCGCGGTGAATTAAAATATCTGCAGCCTGCAGTACAGGATAGGTGAGCAGGCCTGCATTTATATTCTGCGGCTGCTGGCGCACTTTGTCTTTAAATGTAACTGTTTTCTCAAGCTCGCCTTTATAAGCAAGCATGTTGAGATATAAATAAAGTTCTGCAATCTCGGGCACATCACTTTGTACATAAATAACTGCCTGGTCGGGGTCAAGGCCTGAAGCAAGCAGTTCTCCCAATAACCTGTGCACGTTTTGCCGCAGGCTTTTTGTGTCGGGATGCGTGGTGAGGCTATGCAGGTCGGCAACAAAGAAATAACAATCGTATTCATATTGCATGCGCACATAATTCTGCACGGCGCCAAAATAATTTCCAAGATGTAAAAAACCTGTAGGCCTTATTCCGCTTAAAACAATTTCTTTAGCCATCCGGCGAAGATAAGGGCATTGGTTATTTGATGCGGCATTGGCCGGAATGAATTGTTGCCGGCAAAGCGGTTATTCAGCAAAACATGCGCTGGCTTATGAAACGGTCTTTTCTCTTTTATCATACGCATAATGAACAACCCCTGAAAACCCTGGCGCTAACGCCGCATAAAAATCTTAATTGAAGAACTGATTGATAAATTCAATTGTTCTATTGCTATAGTCTTGATTTTGCGCTTCTGACGCCCAAACTCCGTGCCCGCCACCGGGGTAAATAGTGTCGTAATGCCAAACAGTTTTATCTTCCAGTGCAGCGCGCAACAATGGCATTTGCGTGACCGGGACGAGCGGATCCTGATCGCCATAAAACGAAAGTGTCGGGGGCGATAAAGAGGTTACCTGTTTGGCAGGGCTCACTTCTATAAACAAAGCCTGATTTGCCTGATAGTTGTAAATAGCATTACCAACCAATCCGCCTATAACGCCCATTAAAATAAGATTGCCCGTAAACGAAGAGTCGGTTAAATCAGCCGGGCCAACTGTGTTTATCACGCCTTTCACATAGTGGCTTGAGTCGAAAGCATAAGCATACAATAGCGACAAATGCCCGCCTGCCGAGCCGCCATAGAGCAGGTACTGTTTTGACACATTGTATTTATCTTTTTGAATTTCATCCAATGCCGCCTGAATGTCGTTTATCTGTTTCGGATAACCCGGGCTTTCCTGAGTTCCCAAACGATAATTGATATTGATAATAGCGTGATCAGGATAATAGGCTTTAAGCGAAGTCATATTCGAAGTGTAATCAGACTTGTCGCCCGCGCTCCAACCGCCACCATGAATCATTACGAAAACTTTTGTTGAGGCGCTGGTTCTGTTGGCAGGCAAATACACGTCCATTTTTTGCTGGGCATCACTACCGTAAGCAATGTCTGTAAGATTGTATGCCTGCGTTACATCATAATTTGTTTCTGTGTTATTATTGTCCTCCTTTTTGCAGGAAATGGCTGTACAACCGATTATGGCTGCAGCCAGGCCGATGTAGAATTTGTTTTTCATTTCGCTGCAATCCTTTGGTTATTCAAAGTTTCGCTTTCTGGTAGAAACGATAATGTTCACTGATTGTTGTCTTGCCATTGCATACAATGGCGCCGGCCTGGCAAAGAACCGGCATTAGCATCCCCATCTGCCGGAACCGAAGCTATATGTATAATGTTAAGATGATAACCGAAGCCCAATAGCCAGGCGAAAGTTGAGGTTTGAGCTCTGTAAGCCGTTTTTTTACCAACCCGCATATTCAAGAGCTATCACAAACAACCCTTTACTGCTTACCGATCGCATACATGCCATGGGCAATGTGGTTTAATACGATTCTGCATCTGAAGGAAAATCGTTGGCTTTCACATCTTTCACATATTGCTGCACCGCGCCTGTAACCGCCCCGAACATATTCAGATACTGGCGTAGAAAACGCGGCTTGAATTCGGTGTTTATGCCAAGCATATCGTGCATAACCAGCACCTGGCCATCGCAATATTTGCCGGCGCCTATGCCAATGGTGGGAATGCTTATGTTTTCCGTAACTTCTTTTGCAAGCAGGGCAGGTATTTTTTCAAGCACCACGGCAAAGCAGCCGGCTTCTTCCAGCAGCTTTGCATCGCTGCGGAGCTTGTTGGCTTCTGCATCTTCTTTTGCACGCACATTGTAGGTGCCGAATTTATAAATGCTTTGTGGCGTTAAGCCCAGGTGCCCCATAACCGGGATGCCGGCGGATATGATGCGTTTTACGCTTTCAAGCACTTCTTCGCCGCCTTCCAGTTTTATAGCATGTGCGCCGGTTTCTTTCATCATGCGTATAGCAGATGCCAGCGCTACCTCTGAGTTGGATTGATAAGAGCCAAAAGGCAGGTCAACCACTACGAGGCAACGGTTCACGCCGCGAATAACCGATGAGGCATGATAGATCATCTGTTCCAGCGTAACAGGCAACGTGGTTTCATGGCCGGCCATTACATTGCTGGCGCTGTCGCCAACAAGAATCACGTCTATATTGGCATTATCAATTATGCGGGCAAACGAAAAATCGTAAGCGGTAAGCATGGCAATTTTTTCGCCCTGCATTTTCATACGCTGTAAAGTATGGGTAGTGATTTTTTTTATCTCTTTGTGTGTTGACATCTGAATAAATTATGGTGGTGAAAGAAAACTGAATATGACCCTGCGTTAGAATAAAACATATTCAGATGCCGCTGCAAATATGCTGCTTATTTTTTATTCTGCAGTTCTTCGTACAGCTTTTGTATAAGCCCGTCGGCCAATCCGATTTTTGGCACATATATTTCTTCAATATCCGCCCAGCGCATTACGTTTACATATATCTGCAATGCAGGCACAATAACATCCGCCCGGTCTTCTTTCATTTTATACCGGCGCATGCGCTCATCTAATGAGAAGCCGGATAGTTCTTTATAATAATCTTTCAGCAATTGAAGGGACAGAGGTTTGCCGTCTTTTCTTTTGCTCAGTGAAAAAACCTTGTTGATATTGCCGCCGGAACCAATGGCAATTACCGGCAGTTTACTTTTGATACCGGTTTTTACTTTTTCCCTGAAAGCATCCCAATGGCTTTCATCAACCATGTTTTTTAAAATGCGTATGGTGCCAATATTTATTGATTCTTTATAGCGCAGTTTTCCATCCGCAATAAAGCTGATCTCTGTGCTGCCGCCGCCCACATCAATATATAAATAAGCATGCTCACGGTCAAGGTTTTCGGCAATGTGGTTTTCATAGATCATGGCGGCTTCCTCATCACCGCTAATGATGTTTATTTTTATGCCGGTCTCAAGCTTCACCTGTTTTATAATATCCGGCCCGTTGGCGGCATCCCGCATGGCGCTGGTGGCGCAGGCTTTCACGTGTTTTACCTCATATACTTTCAGCAAAAAGCCAAATGCTTTCATGGTTTGGGTAAGCATAGCGATTCTTTGCCTGCTTATTGTATTTTTTTCAAACACATCAAAGCCCAGGCGTAACGGTACACGTATTAAATTAAGTTTTGTGAACTCCGGTTTGCCTCTGTCATTTTCCGCTGCCTCAGAAATTAATAACCTGGCGGCATTGCTGCCAATGTCAATTGCTGCTAATCTCAATGTTTGCATTTTACCTGCGGCGAAAGATACAATGTTTGGGGAAAGATGAAAATTCGTGTTGGCTCAACTGCTTATGTAAAAAAGCCGCCGGGAAATTCTCCTGACGGCTTTTGCGTATTATTTGTTTTATTTAGTTGGTTGCAGCAGGTGCGGTAACTGTAGAGTCTGGCTCCGGCGCTTTATCAATCAGTTCCATAAACTGATCGAGCTTGGGCGTGATGATGATCTGTGTGCGCCTGTTCTTTGATTTTCCTTCAGGCGTATCGTTGCCGGCTACAGGATTGTATTCGCCGCGGCCGCCGGCGGTAAGGCGTTTGGGATCAACGCCAAACGTATTCTGCAATGCCTGCACCACAGAGGAAGCCCTCAGGGCGCTTAAATCCCAGTTGTTGCGAATGTTTGGTTTTGATATGGGAACATTATCGGTATTGCCTTCTATCAGCACTTCAAAATCTTTATAGTCCATAATGATTTTGGCGATCTTCGATAAGGTTTCGTTTGCCTTGTCAGATATTTCGTAGCTGCCTGATTTATACAGCATGTTATCAGATAAAGAAATATATACAACCCCCTTTAATACCTGCACATCCACATCCTTCATTTCTTCCCTGCTTAACGATCTTGTAAGGTTATTGGTTAAGACCATATTTAAAGAATCGCTTTTATTCTTTGAATTAACCAGTTGCTGTATGTATTTGTTAGATGAATTGATCTCATCCACCAGTTTTGAAATATTTACGTTGCCCTGGCTTGTAGAAGTAAGGCATTTATCCAGTGCCGCCTGCAATGACTGGGCACTGGCCTGTAAGTTTTGCGCATTAGCGCGTTCTGCCCTTAGCTGGTCCTGCAGCCCGGCTATTTTTACGTTTGCTGAACTAAGGTTAGACTGGCAGGTTGAATTTTCCTGCGAAACTGCATTTAATTTACCTTGTAAATTACTGTAATCCGCCTGTAAT
This sequence comes from Parafilimonas sp., assembly GCF_047606085.1. GTDB lineage: Bacteria > Bacteroidota > Bacteroidia > Chitinophagales > Chitinophagaceae > Parafilimonas. The sequence continues at coordinate 7,325 of NZ_JASGEX010000032.1, read as the reverse complement.
GCCTGGTATTTTTTAGTGCCTACACAGCTTGTCGCCAATATGGCCATTGCTGTGGCGCCGATCATTAAAGAATAGCTGATTTTCACGATAATATAGTTTATGTTTGTTAATGTGTGCTAATTACAAAATTTCAACCATGTTTTCTGTTTTATATGGCAGATATGGCGCATTTTTTATAAATATTTACCAGGCTTTTTCCCTAATTAACAGCAGCGTTACAACTTTTTAATTCTTCCTTATGAAGGATATATTGCCTTAATGCTGCACCAGCATACTATACAGCCTGTCATCGTTTTTATAAATATCCCTGCGAAAATTCACTTCACCATTGCCATCAATATAAGCTGTGAAATAACCAATATAAACCGGTATGGTTTGCTTTAAGGTTACCCAGTTTTCTTTGCCTGCCTGCATGGCCGCATCAATTTTTTCAGGCGTCCATTCCGGGTATTGCCTCAGCACCCTTATGGCAAGGTCACGCGGTTTTGAAACACGGATACAGCCGTGGCTGAAGGCGCGGTTGGTTTCGTTAAATAAAGATTTGGAAGGCGTATCGTGCAGGTAAATATTATTGGAATTAGGAAAAAGAAACTTCACAAGGCCAAGCGAATTTCTGGGGCCGGGCTTTTGGCGAACATGGCCGCCATTCCATTCCATATTGTGTGCGGCAAGATAATTTTTATTGCGCGCCATACCGGGCCTTACCTCTTTATTAATAATGCTTTGCGGTACATTCCAGTAAGGGCTGAACACCACATACTTCATGTCGCCGCTAAAGATTACCGTTTTATTCATAGGCGTACCTACCACAACGCCGCATCTCCAAACCGGTTTTGCGTTTTCGTAATACACCAGGGTGTATTCAGGAATATTTACAAGAATAAATTCTTTTGTAACCGTTGAGTCTTCCGGTATCCAGCGCAAACGTTCCATGTTCACCATTATTTGCTCAATGCGGTTTTTTGCAGGCACATTCAGTTCGGTTATAAGCTCGTTGGAAAGCAAAGAATCCTGCTGTAAGCCATATACATCTTTCAGGCCCCGCACGATGCCTGCAAGGTTTTTATCGTACACATTACCCAAGGTATCAGCCCTGTTTATATATCCTAATTGAAACAGTCTTTTTTTTACAGCGCCAACAACAGATGAAGAATCTTTTTGTTTTATAGATTTTTTAATTGAAGGAATAGCAATTTCGTCATCTTTCGATTCAATATTCCTGTAGTGCGCCAGCGCTTTTTTCAAGCCGTTATATTGCGGGCCTGTTACATCGCCTCTTGGCTCACCGATATTTCCTGAACTTAAATTGTTTGTAAGCAATGCAGCGTAAGATAATTTTTTTCTTGGCAAATACCAGTTAATGGAATCTGTTTGTCCATCCAGCATGCCGGCATATATTTTTTTTGCATAATAAAAATATTCGCCGGTAAGCATTAGCTCGGTATTAATATCAGGTTTAAGCAGGTTGGTTGTGCGCAGTAATTCTTCAAGCGTATCCTTATATGGAATATGGGCCGTTACGCCTTCCTGCGCTACCTCATCAAGGCTGGATGTGAGCGCGCTTGCTGTTTCAATCAATCCGGTTTTATCATACCATGCATAGTTGTAATTATTGGCGCGATAGAAAGTATCAAACTCTTTGCTGAATTGCTTAAAAAGCGGCATGCTGTCAAGAAATTCCTGTATATGGCTGCTGTCGAATTTTATGCCTGAATTCAGGTTAAAGCTGCCCGGCGCAACCTGCTTATGAACGATTTTTTCGGCAGCAGTTGTTTTTGTGTTTTGTGGATTGCACGAATAAAAAAATAATAAGGCAGCGCAAAACAGAAAGCGAAAAAAACCGGGTTTGTTCATATATGAATATTGAAAGAAAAGGCTTTTTAAAAAAGGAAGGTAATAAATAAAGACAAAGCCGCCTTAACTGTATTATCTTCTTTCTGCATTCAAAGGCAAATCCCTTTTAAGCATGGCATCGCGGTTGGCCATTTCCCAGGCTGTGTAAAAAACAAGCTTTACCCGTTTGGCCATCAAACCAAAGTTTATCTTATCAATGGTGTCTGTCGGCCTGTGATAATCAGCATGCGTGCCATTGAAGTAGAAAATGATCGGAACGCCTTTGTCAGCAAAATTATAATGATCGCTCCTGTAGTAAAAACGGTTGGGATCGTTCGGATCGTTAAATTTCCTGTCCAGTTCAAGATGTGTATAGGTGTTATTAATGCTGTCTGAAACAGGCATCAGGTCGCTGCTTAATTTATCTTCGCCTATCGGGTAAACATAGTTGGTTGAATCGCCATACGTGCGCTCAGGATCAATTCTGCCCACCATATCAATGTTTAAATCAACAGAAGTTGAGTCAAGATTGAACAGGGGATGATCCGTATAATACCCACTTCCCCACAAACCTTTTTCTTCGCCCGAAACTGTCATAAACACCATGGTGCGCCTTGGCCTGAAACCTTTATCACGGGCCTTGGCAAATGCTTCTGCAATCTGCAATACGCTGGTAGTGCCGCTGCCATCATCATCTGCACCGTAATAAATCACCGAATCCTGTTTGCCCAAATGGTCGTAATGGCCTGTTATAAAAACATACTGGCTTTTTCTGTCGGTGCCTGGCAAAACGCCAATTACATTCGTGCTTTGCAAATGGTTGGTAAGTTTTGAAATATCAAGTTGTGCCGTTGTTTGATAGGTTTTGTGTATTGTGTTTTCCTCAATATTTGTATTCAATAATGCCGCTGCGAGTTTTTTTGAAATAAAGAAAGACGGTGTTCTTACCTCCGTTGGTTTCAGGTACATGCGGCCTTTGTAGGCAGGTTTGCTCCCGGGAAAATCATCCGAAACAATTAATACGCCGGCTGCACCGGATTGTGTAGCCGTGCTTATTTTCCTGTAAAAGCTGCGAAAGTTTTTTTCCTCTTCTGCAGATGCGGTTATCATTAACCATTGCTGTTTTATGTTGAGGCTGTCGTAATCGTTATGCGTTGAATCTTTAATGCCTTTGCCGGCAAAAACAATATTGTTCATAGTGAATGATCCCTGCGGAATGCCGCTGCCTGCAATGGAAAAATCTTCACCAAACGCAAATTTTTTATCGCCCGTAATAAAAGAAGCGCTGGTAATGGAATCCTGGTAAACCGGATAAGGCATCTGGTATTTCCCTGAATCGCCGGGCAGCAATTTTAATTTCTTAAAATAGTTCTCTATATATGCCGCTGCTTTGCGCTGGCCTGCTGTGGCTGTTTCACGGCCTTCCATATCTGCGCTGGCTATTACACTAAGCTTTGCTTTTAGCGCTCCGGGTGTAATGGTGGCTGCAAATTTTTCGGCTGTTTTGTTTTGGGCGGATGCGCCTGTTGATGCAGCCATCAGCAATAAGGGCAACAATTTTTTCATGGTACGCAATATGATGAAAAATGTGCGAAAGAAAAAAGTGAAATTGGATAAAAGAGAAGTTGATTGGTTGAATTGGGAATTGAGAATTTATTGCTCGCAGCTTTCCGAAGCTAAGAAGGAACTATGTCAACGGTTTTTATTAATGTTGAAAGATGGGAAAGAAAATAATTTGTTTCATAATCATTCACCTTATTAAAAAGATTACATGCAGCTAACAAGGTTATTCAACGAATTTTTTAACAGCGAAAAAGCCTGCGGGATAATTTTAATTTTTGTTACAATCCTTTCCATTGTGATCGCCAATTCTTCCTTGCAGGCGCCTTACATAAATTTTTGGCATACAGATATAATAGGGCATGATATTGTTCATTGGATCAACGATGGTTTGATGGCTATATTTTTTTTATTGATTGGCCTTGAGCTTGAGCGCGAAGTTTATTGTGGCGAATTATCCAATTTTAAAACTGCATCATTACCAATTTTTGCAGCAACGGGCGGTATGCTTATGCCTGCTGCTATTTATTTGTTATTCAACTATGGCACAGCAACACAGCGGGGCGCTGGCATACCTATGGCCACAGATATTGCTTTTGCCATTGGCATGCTTTCGTTGTTAGGCAACCGTGTAAACCCGTCACTTAAGATTTTTTTAACTGCACTTGCTGTTATAGATGACCTGGGCGCCATTATCATTATCGCCCTGTTTTATACGCAAACTATTTCATGGGTTAACCTGCTGATAGCGTTATGCATTTTTGTTGTGTTACTTATTTTAAACCGTCTAAAGGTTTATAATCTTATACCGTATATTACCGGCGGCGTTTTTATGTGGTATTGTATGCTGCATTCCGGTGTACATGCAACCATTTCCGGCGTGCTGCTGGCTTTTGCCATTCCTTTTAGCAGGGGAGATGAAAAATCGCCGTCGTACAGGCTTCAGCATTTTCTTCATAAGCCTGTTTCATTTTTTATACTTCCCGTATTTGCAATAGCCAATACGGGCATTGCTGTTCCGGGAAACTGGATTGAAGGACTTGCTCATGCAGGCAGTACCGGCATAATTGCCGGGCTTACAATTGGTAAGCCTTTAGGCATTTCCCTGTTTTCATTTGCTGCAGTTAAAGCAGGCTTGAGTCAATTGCCTTCAGAGGTTAGCTGGAAAAATATTATCGGTGCAGGCATGCTGGCCGGTATTGGTTTCACCATGTCAATTTTCATTACCATGCTTGCCTTTAAAGGTGAAACCACCATAAGCAGCGCTAAAACAGCAATTCTTACAGGCTCTGTTATTTCAGGTATTGCAGGGCTTATATGGCTTGCCTTTTCTTTTAGAAAAACAAATGCGCTGCCTGAATAAACTGAGATTGCCTGAAAGGCCGGTTTAACAGATATACCACGAAGCCTCAAAAGCATAAAGTCCTGATTTTACCTAAAATTGATGAATTCCTTTTTAGCCTTACTTTCGCATGATTAGAATTGCTAATTCAATAAGAAAAATAAAATCAATATGGCATACGATGTAATCGTTATCGGCAGCGGCCCGGGTGGTTATCCTGCAGCTATCCGCGCCTCACAGTTAGGATTTAAAACAGCAATTATAGAAAAAGAAAGCCTGGGCGGCATTTGCCTGAACTGGGGATGCATTCCTACAAAAGCATTGCTTAAAAGCGCGCAGGTATATGATTATATGAAGCACAGCAGCAACTATGGTTTGCTGGCAACTGATGTAAAGCAGGATTTTGGCGCAGTTATTAAACGCAGCAGGGGTGTGGCCGATAAAATGAGCAAAGGCGTGGCCTTCCTCATGCGCAAGAATAAGATTGATGTGATAATGGGCTATGCAAAAATTGCCGGCAAAGGAAAGGTGGAAGTAACGGGGGCTGATACTTCGAAACAAACGCTTGAAGCAAAATATATTATTATTGCCACCGGCGGAAGAAGCCGGGAATTGCCTAATCTTAAGCAGGATGGGAAAAAAATAATCGGTTACCGGGAAGCATTGGTATTACCGCAGCAGCCCAAAAGCATGATCATTGTGGGCAGCGGCGCCATAGGCTCTGAATTTGCTTACTTCTATAATAGCATGGGCACAAAGGTTACCATTGTTGAATTTATGCCGAGAATAGTTCCGGTGGAAGATGAAGAAATCTCGAAAGAACTGGAAAAACAATATAAAAAACAGGGCATTGATATTATGACCAGCGCTTCTGTTGAAAAAGCTGATACCACGGGCAGCGGTGTTCGCGCCACGGTAAAAAAGCAGGATGGCAGTACCGTAACGCTTGAAGCAGATATTTTATTAAGCGCAGTAGGTGTAGTTGCTAATGTGGAAAACATCGGCCTTGAAGCAGCGGGCATAAAAACAGACCGCGGTAAAGTCATCACCGATAAATACCTGCAAACAAATGTGCCCGGGTTTTATGCCATTGGCGATTGCACGCCCAACCAGGCACTGGCGCATAAAGCCGGCCGTGAAGGCATTGTAGCTGCTGAGCATATTGCATATACAGAAAAAAAATCTTCACATTTGCCGGAGCCGCTGGATTATGGTAATATTCCCGGTTGTACATATTGCGTTCCTGAGGTATCAAGTGTGGGTATGACGGAAAAAGCAGCAAAAGAAGCCGGTTATAATATAAAGGTGGGTAAGTTTCCGTTCATGGCAAGTGGCAAGGCAACGGCGGCCGGTGCAACGGAAGGTTTTGTGAAAATGATCTATGATGCCAAATATGGCGAACTGCTTGGTGCGCACATGATTGGCTTTAACGTAACGGAAATGATTGCCGAAGTGGTTACGGCACGCAGGCTTGAAACAACGGGGCATGAAATTCTTACCGCCGTGCACCCGCACCCCACTATGAGCGAAGCGGTGAAAGAAGCTACCGCCGTGGCTTACGGCGAAGCGACAGATATTTAGCAACCGGTTTTTGGATTAATAAATCAATGTCGTTTAGTTACCTCACCCTAAATCCCTCTCCAAAGGAGAGGGACTTTGCAAACATTCCTTAACTAAACGACATTGATTAATAAATAACTAAAAATCAAACGCGCTGTGCGGAAGGTTACATTATATGCTTCCGGTGTTTGATTTTTTCTTTTAATGATATACCTGTTTAAAAATCCGGCGCTGATAATTGCCCTCGCGTGGAAATACAGAATAAGGCCGTAATTCCCCAAAAAGCGCCTTTTTCTTTCTACAAAAATTAAAACTGCAAAGCAATTTTTTTGGTAAGACTATTGCTATATCATGCGAAATAAAATTTATGTTGAATACTAAACTGCCAACATCTCCGCCAAAAAAAGTGTTTATTGTGGAAGATGAAGGCGATATGTGCCTGCTGCTGCATGTAATGCTGCAGGAAAATGCCATTGAGCTCAACCACGCCAAAACAATTGCCGCCGCACGGGAATATTTAAAAACAGAAGAGCCCTCGGTTATAATATTGGATAATAAATTGCCAGATGGGCTTGGGGTTGATTTTGTAAGCTACATTAAAGAAAAACATCCGAATGTAAAAGTGGTGATGATCTCAGGCTATACACCGGCTGCAAAAGATATTGCACTTGAAAATGGGGCAGATTTGTTTTTGGAAAAACCTTTTACAAGGGAGCAATTGTATTCATCCATCAAAAAATTATTGAACTAAAAAAACCAATCGCTATAAATGGAAAGGCCGGGCTTTATTAAAAACCCGGCCTTCTTTTATTATACTCCTCGTTGGATAAAAATGTGCAATCATTGATAAAAGTGCAAACCTATTTTTGTTGCTGGCTTTACATTAAGCAAGACAAGCATAAAATATAACCACCGGGACGTCATGCTCCCGACGCGTCGGGAGCATCTGCTATTGCATTACAACCTGCTGATGAATAATTATCACTTTAAATTATGATCAGGTTCCACCGCCGCGGCGGTGGAATGACGT
>NZ_JASGEX010000031.1:0-8648 GCF_047606085.1 Parafilimonas sp. | reverse complement strand
GATATAAATCCCAAAGGCGTTGTAAGCGAGGAACAGATAAATACCGCCGATGGAGCTGAAAAACTGGTAATAGCCGCGTATGCCCAGCTTGGCAACGACCACTACGACCAGCCTTTCAGCCTTTGGGAATATGGCGATGTGCGCGCCGACGATGCCTACAAAGGCGGCAGAGATGCATCGGATATAGAAGATTTTCATTTTATCGAAACATGGTACAATACGCTTGTAAATTTCAGCGAAGTAAATGAGCTTTGGTACGATATGTATATTGGCGTTTCGCGCGCCAATGCTGCCCTGGACGCCATTGAATCGCTTGACGAAACCGACTATCCGCTGAAAACCCAAAGAATGGCTGAAATGCGTTTTCTAAGAGCGCACTGGTATTTTCAGTTAAAAATTCTTTTCAAATATATTCCCTATATAGACGAAACCATATCCCGTGATTCGTATGACACGGTGAGTAACCGCACGTACAGCAACGATGAGCTATGGCAAAAAATAGCTGATGATTTTCAGTATGCCGCCGAAAATCTGCCGGAAATTAAAACCGATATCGGGCGACCCGACAAAGCAGCGGCTTACGCTTATCTCGCAAAAACCAAATTGTATCAGGCTTATATGCAGGACGAAGAAAACAATGTTACAAGTATTAATTCCGATGATTTGCAGGCGGTAGTAGGCGCCACAGATTCTGCAATGTCCTACGGAATTTATGCCCTTAACACCGACTTTGCCGACAATTTTAGACAGGACGTAACCGATAATGAATCTATATGGGCTGTTCAATTTTCAGAAGACGACGGCACTATGTATGGCAGGCTAAATTTCGGAGATGTACTAAGCGTGCCGCAGGGCATTGGCTGCTGCGATTTTAAAAAGCCCAGCCAGAATTTAATAAATGCCTTTAGAACAAACGCTAACGGGTTGCCCCTTTTTGATACTTACAATGATACCAACGTTGATCCGTCAACCGACAATATCGATCCAAGGCTGGATCATACAGTAGCCATTCCGGGACGCTCCTGGAAATATGACCCAACTGTTATCTATGAAGACAGTTGGAATCGTACGCCGGGCATCTACGGTTACAATGCTTCATTAAAAGAAAATGTTGCGGAAGACGCATATATAGAAATCGAAGGCACTTTTTACGGAAATACAAAGCACCGGGTGGTGCTCCGTTACGCCGATGTGCTGCTATTCCGGGCAGAAGCGTTAATTGAACTGGGAAGGCAGGACGAAGCGCTTTCATTAATAAACCAGTTGCGTTCAAGAGCGGCTACCAGCACTTCGCTCCTGGTAGATTCAAGCGGAAATGCAGAAGGCAACTACCTGGTAAAACCTTATGTAAACGGCACAAATATTACCTGGACGCAAGATACCGCCCGCATAGCTTTACGCTTTGAACGCCGTCTCGAAATGGCAGAGGAAGGCAGCCGCTTTTTTGATCTTGTCCGCTGGGGTGTTGCCGGCGATGTGCTGAATGCTTATGCAACTGTCGAGAAAACCAGGTGGTCATTTTTAAGCAGTGCGCAATTTACCGAGAACAAGCACGAATATCTGCCTATACCACTTACCCAGATTGAGCTGAGCAAAAATTTATACCAGCAGAATTACGGGTATTAAAATCCATTTAAAAGCATAAACAGTCTTCACCTAATTAATATCATTCAAAATGAAAAAAATTGCTTCATTATTTATACTGCCTGCCCTGCTTGGCGGTTTTATGGGTTGCAAAAAAAATGCATTCCAGGGGCCGGCGCTGGACCTGAATGCAGATGTACTGATTAAAAGCTTCAGCGTTGGCACGGTTGAAGGAACGATCAATGATTCGCTTGGTACCATTTCCCTTGTATTTCCGTTTGGGCAGGATCGCAGTGCAGTAACGCCAGCCATTGCGCTGGCTGATGGCGCCACCGTGTCGCCGGCTTCCGGCACAACCGTTGATTTAACCAGCGCTGTGGAATATACCGTTATCAATGGCAACCTTTCCAACGAATATACCGTAACTTCCTCCGAAGAAGAAGCGATAGTATCATTTGTAGTTGATGGAGTTACGGCTACAATTGACAATACAAACCGTACCATAACGGCAGCAATGCCTGCCGGAACAGGCCTTGCAGCGCTTTCCCCCGTTATTACGCTGGCCGATGGCGCCTCCATATCCCCTGCGTCGGGCGAAACGGTTGATTTTACCAATCCGGTTACTTATAAAGTTACGATGGATTCCACAACAGTGGATTACACCGTTACCATCTCTATTCCCGAAACAGTAGGCTTTCTCAGCATAGCAAGCTCGGCAAGCGAATTGACAAACCCCGATGAAAAAGCCGCCTGGGAATGGCTGGAGAATAATAATCCGGAAGCGGAGTTTATTTCTTTCAGTGATATCGAAAGCGGCAGTATCGATTTAAGTTCGTTCTCTGTATTATGGTGGCATGAAGACAGTACACAGAGCTTACCGGCTATTGCTACCAATGCCACTGTTCTTTCTTCTCTAAAAACATATTATGCCGATGGCGGTTCTTTTCTGCTTACGACCTATGCCGCACTCTATGTAGAATCATTAGGCATTGTGCCTTCGGGCTATGGTCCCAACAACGCTTTTGGCGACTCGCGTGGAAGCCAATGGACTTCAAGCGACTCATGGGGAATATCTTTTTACGGGCATGAATCGCATGCCGCATTTGACGGCTTAACGCTAACCAGCGACGAATCGTATGCAACTGCTTATTTGCTGGGCAGCGGCACATACAGGCTAAACCATACGACCCAATGGTATATTCCGGATTGGGGTGGTTATAGCACACCGGCAAACTGGCGCACCTTAACAGGCGGTATTGACCTTGGCAGCAGTGAAGGAGATGAATATCATACATCCACCATTACGATGGCAGAGTTCTCCAGAACATCAGACCATGGAGCCGCTATCGTCATTGGAGCAGGTTGTTACGACTGGTATGCCGAAGCCGATCCATCCGACGCTACAGATCAACCTGCAAATATCTATTTATCCAATATTGAGAAACTGACAAGTAATGTACTGGAATATTTAAGCAAATAATCTTCATTCAGGCAATACAAAAAATATTGCCTGAATAAAAACATCATTATACTATGGATACAAAAACGAAAATACTCGGAATTACTTTCTTCGCTGGAGCTTCATTGTTTGCTTCGTGCAAAAAGGACGGCATCAGTGTTAATATGGAAGATCTAACCAATCCTGTGTCCATCATGCCGCAACCACCTTCGCAGTGGATTTCTTTTAATGATAGTGTTTATTATTCTTCCGGTTATGTAGGCGATGTAATGCCCTATTACGACGGAACGAAATTTCATATCTATTATCTGCACGACGGCGATGCCAATAGCGGCTATCATCCAATCCACGCTTTCGAATCTTCCGATCTGGTGCATTACAGTTATGATGGTAAAATGATCCCTTACGGACCGGACAGCGCGCAGGACAGGGCTTTGGGAACAGGCTCCGTAGTAAAAGTAGATTCTACATATTATTTTTATTACACAGGTCATAACGATATATACACTTCCGAAGGATTGCAAGCAGAAGAAGGCGTGATGTATGCTACCAGCACCGATTTGAAAACCTGGACAAAACATACAGGTTTTGATATGCTGGCTCCTGCCGGTTATGATTCAAGTAATTTCCGCGACCCTTATGTATTCCTGAACAGTACAACCAATGAATATTGGATGCTTGTAGCAGCCGAACATAGTAGCGGACAAGCTGCTATTGCTTTGTTTACCTCTGCCGATCCTTCAACCGGCAATTGGAGTTTACAGGGAGACCTTTACGCGACTACCACTAACGGCGGACTGTTGGAATGTCCTCAATTATTTCAAATAGGCAGCGAATGGTACTTGCTGTATTCAAGTCAGGACAGCAGCAATGTACATTATCGCATAGCTTCTTCTATTAGCGGTCCCTTTCAAACGCCGGCGCAAGACGTGCTGGACGGAACTTTTTTCTATGCAGCCAAAGCTGCATCTGACGGAACAGATACGTACCTGTTTGGATGGAATTATCGTAAAGACGGTGAAACAGATGACGGCAGCAATATTTGGGGTGGTAACCTGGTTACACACCAGCTTGTTCAAAACAGCGATGGAACATTGTCCGTAAAACTGCCTGATGCTGTTACAAATTTATTTTCAAAAAACAAAACGTATATACAAGATAGTCTCGCCAATGCTTCTGTTAGCGGCAACAGCTATGCTTTGGAAGCAAATGGTTTTGCAGATTTTAATTTAATAAACGGCCAAAAGAAAATCACCACTACTATCAAAGGGCTGCAAACCGGCGGCGATGCCGGTTTTATCTTTGGCTACGAATATCCGGACAACGACGAATACTATAAACTGCGGTTCGAAAATGGCGTGGCTTATTTTTTAAAAACAGATGGCACAAGCGCATCCATTGATTGTCAGATTCCTTTCGAGTTCACACCGGGCAGCGATATTAGTGTAACCATAGTGATTGACAACTCGACAGTAGTAGTTTCCATTAACGACGAAGCGACCTTGACCGGACGCAGCTATTCACTGCCTAATGCAAAGTGGGGCATATATTCAATGCAGGCGGGCGTAAGCTTTAATGATTTGCAGTTATTTTCGTATTAATGCTGCTTTTAATTACGGGGCAACAATGCTATATGAGCGTTCTTGCTTCATATCAATATTCTATCGCCAGAGGCAATATACCGAAGCTGCGAGGCGATGACGCCTCGCAGAGCCCAACCGCTTGCCGCAAGGGTTTGAAGGCGCAACAGATAAATCAATTGAATAATCATCAACAAATAAAACAGCATGAAACGAGTATTGTTTTGCTTTTTAACGGTGTTGATCAACGTAATATTATTTGCGCAGGCTGATACAACGCCAACACCGCAATGGCGGCCGGTGTATCATTTCACGCCTGCAAAAAACTGGACGAACGATCCTAACGGTTTATTGTATCTGAATGGTGAATATAATTTGTACAACCAGCAAAACCCATTCGAAAATTTCTGGGGCCACATGAGCTGGGGCCATGCTGCCAGCACAGATCTTATTCACTGGAAACATTTGCCAATTGCCATCCCTGAAAACATCAGCGGTGGCGATACAACCTGGATTTTTTCAGGCAGCGCCGTTTATGATAAAAACAATACCAGCGGCTTTTGTAAAAACGATGGCTGTGTAGTGGCAATTTATACAGCGCATTCGCCAAACCGCCGCAACCAATCGCAATACATTGCTTACAGCAATGATGGCGGCAAAACATTTACCAATTATGATAAAAACCCTGTTATTGATTTAAACAAACTTGACTTCAGAGATCCGAATGTTTTCTGGTATGAGCCAGGAAAATACTGGCTGATGACGGTTGTTATACCGGATGAACATAAAGCGCGTTTTTACAGTTCTCCCAATTTAAAAGACTGGACATTATTAAGTGAGTTTGGCCCGCAGGGATATACCGGCGCCAACTGGGAATGCCCTTTTTTAATTCAGTTGCCGGTTGAAGGAATGAATGCAAAAAAATGGGTGCTGGTTATTTCAGCCGCAGGCGGCGAACGCGGTGTGTTTGAACAGTATTTTGTGGGTGATTTTGATGGGAAAGAGTTTAAGAATGATAACCCTGCAGATAAAATATTACCGCTTGATTATGGTGATACCTATTACGCTGCTATCCCGTGGAATAATACGCCTGGCGATAAAAAGATTTATACAGGATGGATGATACCCAATGCACAGCCAACTTATCCCTGGCGCGGGCAAATGTCAATTGCAAGGGATATGAGTTTGAAGCAAACACCGGAAGGTTATCGCCTTATTCAAAAACCAACTGCTGTGATCACAAAAAACCTTGACGGACTTTCTGCAAATATTGTTTCAGTTGTCGGCCTGAAATTGAATAACGAAGAAATCAATATAGATAAAGCCGGCAAAATAAAGGGCAATGCGTACTGGCTGGATGCAACATTATCTGTACAATCTAATGCTGTTGCGGGTTTTAAGATAGCACAGCAAAAGGACGCTGATGGCAAAGTGATAAACGAAACTATTATCGGTTACGATGCTGCCAGTAAACAGGTATTTGTTGACAGGACAAACGCTGGCGGTAAACTGAATGAAAATGCTTTAAAAAGAATCATTGATGTAAACAGCAGCACAATTAAATTAACCATACTGTTAGATAAATCTTCGCTGGAAGTTTTTGTGAATGATGGAGAAGCAGTGTTAACTACTTACATTTATCCCGGGGAACATGCTGATAAAATCGCAGCTTTCGCAACAGGCGGAAGCGCTGAAATAAAAAATGTGAAGATCAGGGATCTGTCAATTGTTGGAAAATAGCAGCCTTCTTTGCAGTGTTACAGAAACAGCCTGTTTTGTATTTTAAAAGATGCAAAAAATTATGCTTAAAAAAGTATGTCTTTTTTTTATTGCCTGCTGTATGTGTTGCTTAACGTATGCACAAACAACAGGCAATATTCCTCCGTTTAAAGTAAGGTTAACCAGCAACCAGCTTTTCAGTTATAAAGATTTAAAGAAGAATGTTCCAACGGTGCTTATCTATTTTTCGCCTACCTGTGAGCATTGCAATGAATTTACCAAAGAACTGGTAAAGCATGAGAGCGCATTAAAAAATAAGCAACTGGTATTTATAACATACCTCTCGCTTGAAGAAACGCTGGCATTTGATAAATTATACAAGCTCTCATCAAACCCAAATATTAAAGTGGGCTCTGAAGGTTATACGTTTGTTGTGCAGAAGTATTATAACATACAAAAGTTTCCTTACATCATATTGTTTAATGAGCAGCAGAAAATGGTTAAGAAACTGTCGCCAACAGATGAGCCGGGTTCACTGGCAAAGCAGGTAAGCAATTTTAATCCCCGTTAATTCTATATGAAACCGAGCCTGATAATTTTTCTTACACAAAGGGAATGTACATAGCGAGGTTCCATGAGACCATTAAAAAATCAAACTTGAACGAATGAAATCATCTTTTATTTTATTCATCTGCCTGTTGCTTGCAACAGCAAATTTTTCGCAACAGGCCTATCATGAACAATATCGCCCGCAAATACATTTCTCTCCAAAAGAACACTGGACGAACGATCCTAATGGCATGGTGTATTACAGCGGCGCCTACCATTTGTTTTTTCAATATTACCCGGATGGCATCACATGGGGGCCGATGCATTGGGGGCACGCCATTAGTAAAGATTTAGTGCATTGGGAAGAACTGCCCATTGCTTTGTACCCCGATAGTTTGGGTTATATTTTCTCCGGCAGCGCCGTTGTTGATGCAAAGAATACATCCGGTTTTGGCAAGGATGGAAAACTGCCGCTGGTAGCCATCTTCACACATCACGATCCGAAAGGGGAAAAGGCGGGAAGCAGTACATTTCAGAACCAAAGCCTTGCTTATAGTTTGGACGATGGTAAAACATGGATTAAATATGAAGGCAACCCTGTATTGAAAAATCCGGGCATCACAGATTTTCGCGACCCGAAAGTAATGTGGTATGAACCGCAGCAGAAATGGGTGATGACACTGGCGGCAAAAGATCATATCAGTTTTTATGCTTCGCCTGATTTAAAAAACTGGATGCATGAGTCAGATTTTGGAAAAGATATAGGAGCGCACGGCGGCGTATGGGAATGCCCCGACTTAATTCCTTTTGATGTAAATGGTAAAAAGATGTGGGTGCTGATCGTAAACATCAATCCCGGCGGCCCAAACGGCGGTTCGGCCACGCAATATTTTACCGGCAGTTTTGACGGTAAAATTTTTATTCCAAATCATACAAATATTAAATGGCTGGATTATGGCCCGGATGAATATGCGGGCATTACCTGGAGTAATACCGGCAACCGGAAAATATTTTTAGGATGGATGAGCAACTGGCTTTATGCCAACCTTGTGCCTACTGTAAAATGGAGAAATGCCATGACAATACCGAGAGATATAAGCCTGAAAAAAATAAATAATACCTGGCTGGCAGCGTCTGAGCCCTCAAAAGAATTAAAGGCGATTGAATTAAAAACAATCAGCTTGAACAATATTAAAACGGGCAATGGCCTGGACCTTTCTTCAAAAACTGGGAACATACAATTGCCCTGCCGCATTAATTTGAATTTTGATAAAGCAGCAGATTTTTCACTCACACTTTCCAATACTGCAGGTGAAAAAATTATTATTGGTTTTGATAAACAGAACAATCAATATTTTATTGATCGCAGCAATTCAGGCAAAACAGATTTTCAGAAAGATTTTGCTGCCAAACATACGGCGCCGCGTTTTATAAATACGGATGCAATGAACATTTCTTTAATCATTGATGAAAGCGCTGTTGAGTTGTTTGCAGATGATGGTTTAAGTGTGATGACATCAATATTTTTTTCTTCAGCGCCATATAATAAAGCGGGCATACAGGCGGATGAAATGATTAAACGGCTGGAATATGTGCCGTATAAAAGTATATGGCCGTGAAAATTAACTTCCCTAAGAAGCTGTCTAGAAATGAAATGTAAAAATACCCTTATGTGGATAAGTGGATAAAAAAGGCTGTGGCTTAATGGAGGAAAGTCGTTTTAAAAGATTCACCAAAAAATTTTAAAATGACAAATT
>NZ_JASGEX010000030.1:0-12671 GCF_047606085.1 Parafilimonas sp. | reverse complement strand
TTTTGATGATCTTTGAATACAACCAAGCTGCTGACATGCTGCTTGAAACTTCGTTGTGATTTGCTTTCAAACTTTGTTTTGATGATCTTTGAATACAACTGTGCTACAAACATAACAAGCGTCAAATAAGTTGTGATTTGCTTTCAAACTTTGTTTTGATGATCTTTGAATACAACACAATTGTAAACGTCTACATTCTCTAAATAGTTGTGATTTGCTTTCAAACTTTGTTTTGATGATCTTTGAATACAACAGGTGATATGGCCTTAACCGCCGCCACCTGTTGTGATTTGCTTTCAAACTTTGTTTTGATGATCTTTGAATACAACTGCCGGTAGAGTGAAGTATCCACCATCTCCGTTGTGATTTGCTTTCAAACTTTGTTTTGATGATCTTTGAATACAACGGCACCGATGGAATGATCGGCAGCCCATTTGTTGTGATTTGCTTTCAAACTTTGTTTTGATGATCTTTGAATACAACATCACAACAGCATGGCCTACACTCGAAAAGTTGTGATTTGCTTTCAAACTTTGTTTTGATGATCTTTGAATACAACATAGATTGACCAAATAGAAATCGGTAGCGAGTTGTGATTTGCTTTCAAACTTTGTTTTGATGATCTTTGAATACAACTGCTCCAGCCGAAAGCCTTATGTATCAAGGATTTCAAAGAAAATCAGGATCAAAAAAATCAGCTTAAAAGTCTTCGTAATTTTAAAACGCGAAGACTTTTTGCATTTGTGAACTGTAGCAGATTCCCGTTGTTCCGATAAACCGGAAGGTCATGGGAATGACGATAACGAAAAAGCCTCTAAAATAATTCCAGTTGCTGGGGAATATTTTGCGGCTCAGCCGGCTTTTTTCCATAAAAAACTTCCATCATGCCGAATTGCTTGTCGGTAATGGTCATGATGCCTATATGCCCTTTCTCCGGCAAAATTTTCTTTACGCGTTTTATATGCACTTCCGCATTTTGCATGCTGCTGCAATGCCGCAGGTAAATGCTGAACTGGAACATGGCAAAGCCATCCTGCAATATTTTCTTGCGGAAGTCGGCATATATCTTTCGCTCTTTTTTGGTTTCGGTAGGCAGATCGAAAAATACTAATACCCACATAATTCTATAAGCATTTAACCGGTTTGCTTTCATGGCAAGTCAGTTTCAAACCCCGGGGGTTTCGAAAACCCCCGGGGTTTTACAGGTTGCTGGTGAAATTTTATAAAGTTATTTATTCCCCCAAACCATCAAGCACTTCATTCCCTGCAATCCATGGCGCACTATTATTAATAATGCTATGATAAGATGAATATGACCAGCTTTCTACATCCCTGCACAGTTTATGCTGCGCTGCATTAGCGTGAATGTAATGAATAATCTTACTGTAATAAGCATAGGAATCAATCAACCTCCTGTTAAGATTGTCCATAAATAGTTTGCCTTTCCTGTTATATTTTTTGTTGAAGGCTTTTGTGTATCCATTACACCAGTTGCCAAATTGTTCCGATATGAATAATGAACGGCTGATGTCGTATTTCTGCTGTTGCTCTTTAATTTTTGAAAGCTGAAATTTTTCTTCGATAATATTTATTGGTTTGATGCGTACAAACAAATGAAAATGGTTAGGCAGGAAAGAATAAGAGAAGATATCAGCTATGGGTAAAATATGTTCTTTTAATTTTTCAAGGAAATAGCGGTAATTCTCCGGCTCATTAAACATTTGCTCATTTCCAACTGCTCTGTTGAAAACATGATAATACCTGTCAGATAAAAACGGTTCGCTGAACTGGCGCATAAAGCTGTTGTTTATAAACCCCGAGGGTTTTTGAAACCCTCGGGGTTTTATGTTCAAGGCATTTCCGGATAAAGCAGTTTGCGTTGCTCGCCCGTATAGCATCTTGCCAGCGATGCTGCCGTGCGTTGCGTGGCAATCATCAGCGGGCTGGTTTCATCCCCAAGCAGCACATCCACCGTCGGCAGCTTCAGCAACTGCACTTTCAGTTCCTGCGTTAAGGTTTCTACCGATGATGTTTTATCTATAATGCCTCTCACAATCGCATCAACAAACGGACGGTAAGGCTCCATGATATCATCTGCCAAACAATAAGCGTTATAACGGTTGCGGTGAAATATGCCCAGCGCCGGCAACAATCCTGCACCCGTGATCGCCCTTGCCATCGTAGCCCTTAAAATAGCGTAACCGTAGTTGAGCAAATTGTTGGGCGGCGGGCCTTCGCGTTTGCGGAAGAACTGCCAGGCATCGGGGAACAAATGGCTCCAGTAATAAGCCGCGCCTTTAGCTTCATTGTTGCCGGCATCGCCGCTTTTTACATCCTGTGCCTGTTTGACAAGATAATTATACTGAATATTCCATTTCTTTAAAACAGCAGCCTGGTTACTGAGCTTTGCTTTGATGGTTTGCTGCCACAATTGTTTTTTAAGTGGTTCCGTTGCTTCTATCTGCGCCCTGAACCTTTCGCTTTGAATGCTGTTGCTTTCCAGTGGCAGCATCATGCCGCTGGGATGATGGGTTTCATTGCACGTTATAACAGCTGCATTATTGGCTACCAGCTTGTCTAACAAATAATGGCTCAAAGTAATTTGCTGATGTTCCAAAACCAGCATGCCGATATCTTCAATCGGCACGGTTCTTTCCGGCAGGTTTTCGTAGCCTTTTATGCGCTCATAATTTACCACCATCTGCATATTGCGGCATTTGAGGTGGCAGGGATTTTCTATGCAGATGGTGCGCTTTATCATGGGCGTTATTATTCGTTAAAGCGTTTTATTGCTATATTTTGGCCACAGGCTTAAAATTGCTCAGTAATTTATTTAATCTTTTTTAAAACTTATTATTGCTATTATTTTCAGGCATGTAAAACCCCCGGGGTTTATGACCTTTTATTTTTATAAGCCCCATCCCTTTTTTTATCAATGCTGCCGCCCGTGTAACCGCATACGCCCATGCGGGGAGAATTCACTACGGGCATGCCTGCATAATCTTCAAAATCTCCACAGGTTTTAGCGTGCTGCTTTGCACATTTTGCACAAAAAAAGTTGTCGTCATCATAACAGGCGGTGCACATAACTGCTGCAGGGGCTTTGCCGCAGGCCTGGCAAACAATTACCGGTGGTTCGTTACGTGTAAGCAATACAATAGCATCATCAGCCTTTACAGGATATTCGTCAAATACGGTTATCTGCAACTTGGTTGTGCTGCCAAAATCATAATCGTAATCAATTTTCATATCTTTCCTTAAAGCGTCTTTCAGGCGGCGGTCTTTTGGTATTTCTCCGTTTATTTCCTCCATCATTTCTTCACACGCTTTTGTTTTACCATTTTCCAGCAGTTCCTGTGCTTCAAAAAAATCCCACATAGAGCCATTGGCCCTTTTTAATTTTTTATTGGTAAAAGCGCTTAAATGCCCGCAGCATTCCAGCCATATTGCCCTCAGAAAATCATCCATATCTCCCATATCTGCATTACCATCAACCCATACGCTTAAAAAATAAGGGTTGCTGCCCCATCGGGGATCAGGCTCTATTTTAAGCAGAAAAGATTTGCCCGGTTTATTGGTGGATGTTTTATCCGAAATATGTTTTTGCATGTGCCTGTTTGCCTGGGCTTTTGAAACCTGTTTGTTGCAATAAAGGCAAATGCCGTAAGAAGTTTGAGTGCTCATACTTTATAATTGAAGCGTAAAAATATCTGTTTGATTTGTTTTGAATTGCTGCAATTTATAAATCCCGGGGGTTTGAAATAGCAGGGGCTTTTTTATGCAGGTAGTGCGCTTAATCATTATTGTTGGTACTTTGACGATGTAAAATGAAGCCTGTTATCTCTTTTATGTTTTTTAATAAAGTGACGCCAATATTTTATTTTGGTCATCATCGTGCCTGTTGCAAGGTGTTCAGTAGGCGTTAGCTTGAAACGAAATATGCGTCTTATCTTTCATGGAAGAATGGTATATAATATTGCTATCGAATATATTTTAAAGGAATTTAATTTTTGCATACGGTAGATTTTAAATTTTTTAATTATTTCTCTTTTGAAATAAATCCTAACCTGTTTGCATCTTCTTTATTCCAGCATCCATTTTCAAATTCCCAATATGGAGCGACTTTTTTACCAAGTTTATTAACATATACTTTATAGCAGTTCTCAAACATTTCCTTGTTTTTTACAATGATTGATTCTTCTATAAAACGGTTTTTATTCTTTTCTTCAGCCTTTTTGGTTGTATTAAATATATTTTTCATTTTTTCAATCTTGTCCCTTACATCATCTTGCATTTTAGCAGTATTAACTTCGTTGATTGGTATTTTTATTTCAGTAGCTGTGTGCATTTGAACAAAATGTAGGCTTCCTTCTGGGTCTGTTGTGGATTTACTAATGATTGCAACTTGCCATAAACTTTTTGAAATAGCTTTTTGTTTTTCTTTTATTTTTTCTGCCGAATTATCTTCTGAAACTTCCCAATTGAATAAGTCATTTTCAATGTACTCTGTAGTAAACAATCGTTGCAAAGGGTCTATTAAGCTTGCCGGATTAATAAAAATAGTATCGTTTTTGCCAAAACTAAAAATCTGTTTAAACCCTTTTTTTGTTAAGTCTCCTATTAACTCAATAGGATATAATAATTCTGTTCTTACTTTTCTGTTTTCTTTTTTCAGCAACATGGCGTCCATGTTTGAAAGCATTTTCCATTCTCTTTTTCCGTTATTATCTTCAAAAACATACACTCTGTAATTGCCATCTAATTCGGCATAAGTTTTTGTTTGCGGACGTATTGGATAAAGCGTATCAATCGTGGTTTTGTTTTTTTGACTGGCTTTTTTGATTTTAATTTTTGTATTTCCAATTACAGGGGGTTCTTTAATGAATACTCTTTCAGGATTAAATGCTTCCTGCCAAGATAAATTACCTTTGTATTCAAGCAGTTTATCTTTAACTTCTTTATTTCTTTTATTATCTACTTTCTTGTTTTTATTATATTCAATTTTATCAAATAATTCCTGATTTAATTGTGTAACTAAAACCCATTTGTTTTTTTCCGTCGGTATTCTAACATCATAAACTGCATTATAGTATATTGGAAATCCATCAGGATAATCTTTAGCTTTTTTAATTAATTCTTCTTGTATTTTAATTTTATCGTCATCAGCTTTTTCTTGTTTTAATTTTTCTAATTCTTCTTCAGTTGATTTGATAAAATCAATTCTATATTGTAGATAACGGCTAATTCTTTCATCATTTATTTTTTCAGGAGAAAGTTTATCTATTGTACCACTTTTATCAGTTCCTGTTTTTGTGGCAACAACGTCAAAAGTATATGCCCACTCAAATGGCTTATTTGCCTTAATTTCATTTAGAACATCTTCTTTTATTTTGCTATCGTTCTTTTTTATTTCTGGTTCTATTGTATCGTATTTATCAAATATTCCAATCAATTTATTTCTGAATCTTTCTTTGAATATTATTAAGTTAATTAGTTCTCTAAATGATAGAATTGGCTTTAATTCTTCTTTGGCTTTCTTTCTTCTTTCAAAAATTCTTTCAATAATATCCTCAATTTTAACTTGGCTATCATTATTATAAAATTTTCTGTAACCAATTAAGGTTTCTTTATGTAATGATGCTCTTATTGAAATGCTGTCTTCTGGCTTGCCAATTATAATAGTTTGTCCGTTTTTATGTAAAATATTTTTTGAAGGGCTAATTAATGGAATAGTGTTTTTATGTGATATAACTACCCGTTCAAGCAATTCAAAAATTTGAGATTTATTATAGTCTTTCCATGGATATATAAAATCATAAGCACCTTTTTCTCCTTTTTCTCTTTTTCTCAAAATATCATCTTTGTTCCACTCATATTTATCAGCTTTTTGCTTTTCATCAGTAATGTCATCTACACTCCAACTTGCATTTAATGTATTTACATATTGTATATGCCATTGTTTAGTACATGCAATAATAATGGCATCTAAAGCATGATGCCTGTGGTCAAGCCGTTTAGAAAATGCAGGATACACTTCAATTTCCTCATCATCATTTGTTTTTTTATTTTTTACAGTTTTCTTGTAAGTAATTTCTTCATCAATAGGAGCTTTTCCACTACCCATTCCAATTTTGAATTTCTTGTACCTATTTTCTACAAGTTTTTTCATTACATCTTCCAAATGCCAACTACCTCGAAGTATATCTGTAATAGATCCTGTTGTAACCTGTACTTCTTTTCCCTCCGGTAAAACTTTAATAAGCTCCTCTTTCAATTTTTTGTTGATATACTGAGTTTCTTTTAATTGCCTTTCAACGGGGTCGTCCGGTATATCTTTTCTTAAAAGATTTTTTTGTTTTCTTCCTTTCGGAAACAGTCGTTTTATATGAACGGGATAAGCATCTGTTTCACTTTTACCATCCCATTTTAGTATAGTTAATGTTTTATTATCAGAAGTATCTGTTTTTGATTTTTCGCTTTCCTGTGTAATGAATTCATAAGCAGTACGCCTGTCTTTCCATTCATTAATTACTTTTCTTGTAATTACTTTATTGCTGTATGAATTATCGTAATAACGTTGTCGTGGAATAATATGCTCAACTTCATACTTATCAGTTTCGAGTAAATCTGAAAGTCTGATCATTTCACCGGTATAAGGGCATTGGCACTTTTGATCCATCCATAAACGATAACGCTTTACATCAGCAGTTCTCGGTTCTTTTAAACCAAATTCTTTGTACGCATTTTCATAAAATAAAAGTTTATCTTCATCAGTGAGGGAGTATCCTTCCTTCTTTTTTAATTCTTCATACCTTTCATTATTCACAACCTTTGCAACATCTTCATATACCTTCAATTTGGTAAGATCGTTTTGTGATGGACTTGGATTTCCGAATATTTCACGTAACATTTTTTTTGCAAGTTCATTCCGGTTATTATTATTTGTCATTGCTTCATCCATCTGTTTCCTTTCATCAGCACTTGCTTTTAATTCGCGACTTAGTTCAATTCTTATTTCATCCATTTTTCCATAATGACTGATAATTTCATTAACAAGCATCAAGGTCTCATTCACTATTTTTTCGACTACCGGGTTATTCATTTTTCCTTTTGGAATCCTTTCCAATTTTTCAACTCGTTTAACTGAGCTCGTTGAGTGACTGCCATAAACAACAGCGGCGGCTTCCCAGTAATTAAGATATTTAAAATTATCAGTGCTTGTAAATGTTGAAAGCTTCAATCGTGCATTTTTTTCTGAAACAAAATCTTTAAGGCATTCTAATTTTTCATCATTATCTTTTGCTTTTTCTTCTTCCGAATTATTTAAAGCAATCAATGAGTTAATCTTTTGGGTTGCTCTATTGGTAGTATTTTTACCATTGCTCATAAGAGGCAATATGTTGCGAATGGCTTTTGCGGAAAGGTTTGCCATCCCACTATCTTCAAATTTAATTTTCGACAGCAGTTTTAATATGTTATCTGAAAAAATACATTTTCCATCTCTCTGAAAATTCTTTTTTATTGCAAATTTTACACTTGCTTCATCCTTGTTTGTAATGTCATAAATGATTTCCCAAAGCAATTGAAGATTGGTTACTTCATAATTTTCTATTTTGTATTCTGCAGCTTTTAATTCAGGATGGCTGAGATTTTCTTTTTTGTCTTTATGTTTATCTGTTCCTGTTTTTGTAATAGTATTAAACCATTCATCAGTATTATCAAAAATTATTTCCCTTTCTTTTTTCCCTTCAATTTCTTTGTCTTTATAAAAATTATTCTCTTTGAACCAATCTTTGAGTGCCTCTTTTAAAAGATACTTTGTTGTATTTCCTTTTAACCTAATGTCTTCAAAACCGCTTTTATCTCTTTTTAGTTTACTGTAGTTTACTGAATAGAATTTAGTCAACTTTTCACCTGTTTCAGTATCAACGCCTTGCTTCTTCTTTTTTCTTTTTTCCTTCCCATTTTTTTCTGTATCAACTAATTCATCGGCTACATTCAAACCTAATTTATCTTCAACAAATTTCTTCCAGGAAATAGATTTTGAATTTTGTAATTCATCGTAAAGTAAATTTTTAATTTCAGGGAACGTTTTACCTGTTATCTCAATCAGCGATTTTCCTATTGCCTTTTTTATGTCTGTATCATTTGCAGAAAATAAGTCAATCCTTATATCTTTAAGTTTTCCATTATCTAAAACCTTATTAGGTTCATTATAAAATAATCGCACATTGTTTATGTAAGTCCATATTTTAAAATCCTGATGTAAAGGGTGGCTTTTTGGAATTACCTTCCTGCCTTCATATTCAGGCGTGTCTTTTGGCTTATATGTTTGGGTGGGCTTATCAAAATATTTTTTGAAAACACGCACCTTCTCAAATCTACATCCTGCTTTGTTTTTGCTTTGCTGCCAGGGACGTTGGTAGTAAATGATTTTGTCTCTTATTAAACATTTCAATTGCTCTTTAATCCCATTTTTCTTTTTTACTTCATTGAGTATGGGTTGATAATCCTTAAAAGCTGATTTTACAACGTTCTCAGTATTTATGTTATCGAAATGTTCTCTATGCTTTTCAAATTGTCTGTCGAAAACTTTTTCAAATTCAGCTTCATACCATTCACGGTTTACAACATTAGCTCTTATCCTTTCTAATGTTTTATCTAAATATTTTCCGCTAAAGAAGTAAGATCCAACTGTGCCTCCTTGCTTGCACCATTTTTCTAATGATTTATTTAGCTTATGCCTATTATAATCCCAATCATCAGCATCGGGATTTGTTATTGTAAAATCTCCAAATTCGGTAGTTATTTTTTTCTCTTTCTTGCCTCCATCAACATTTTTAATTGGTATAAAATCCCCTTCTTTCAGGTCAGGGTTTTTGTAAAATACTTTTCCAGTTAATTCATAAACAACCTTTGTTTCTTCATTTTCTTTGATTTCTATACCTTCCTCACAGGTAAGCTTAATTTCGTATTCATTATATAGCGGCTCTTTTTTTTCTTTATCCTTTTTATCGTAATGAGAAATGAATTTATTCGTGTCAAACTCGGTTATTTGAACTGTGTAGTAGCTTTTCTTTGATTTTTCATCTTTAATAAATCTATCGCTGCTATATCCTCGCCATTGATTAAGATGCAATAAAATCCTGCCCCAATCTTGTAGCGTAATTCCTTGATTAATTGCATCTGTTCTTAGCTTATAAAGTTGCTCGCCTAAATCACCCTCTTCTCTTTTTTTCTTCATTCTTACACCATTAGCATCTTTAATAACTACTTTTTTATTTGTGTACCATTTGTTGTTTTTTTCTTCGACTGGTTTCCAAACTTTTTTCCCGTTTTTATTTGTTTCCTTTTTATAGGAGTCGTCAGGAAGCATGCCTACTAATTCAAGCACTGAACATAGTTTATCTCGACGAAGCTTATAACGGCTTTTTAATTTTCTGGATCCGCGTTTTATCCTTCGTTTTGCTGTAGGAGTAAGCGTTTCGCCTTCGTTAAGTTTTTTACCTTCATTAAATCTGCGTTGCATTCCATCCTTATCTTCCTGAATAATCCTTACTCCAACAGCATCCTGATAAATGCCAATTCGGTCGTTATTAATATCAGTTACTGCTTTTTTACCAGTTCTTTCATTTGTCTTTTTTTCATCGGTAGCCTCCACAATTGCCCAACCGATTGAAGTAGTTCCTATATCAAGCCCAAGGATTTTTTTATTTGCCATAATTTTATATTTTTACATTCAAGTTTGAAGCAAATCACAATAAGATTTTATCGTTGTGAAAACATTTAAAGCGGTCTCAATGAGGTCGCTTTTTTATTTTCTATGCTCTTTGTAATTGGCGTTGGACTATTTCGGTTCAGCAGTTATCTCAATCTAAAGTCCGGGTTTATTACATTAAGCTTTCGTTAGTTATTTTAAACAGTTAACCAAAGTTATTTATTTTACTATCGTAAATCAAAATGTTCCTTCTCTATGCTATAATAAACAATTCTGTTATAAATCGCGTTAAGTTATTTACAGCCAAATAACTAAAAATACGGAATCCCGTAATTGTAATTAAATTCATTAATTTATATTTGTGCCTGAAGGCAAATCACAATAAGGATTATTCCGTTGTGAAAACATTTGGTAACCACTTCACCTTAAATGAAAGCTGTTTTTTCCCAAATGTTTCGTGAACACAATAAAAAACAAATAATACTGTGAACAAAACATTAAGGCGGCGCAGGTCGCTTTTTTTCTTTAAATTTTCTTTCATGCTCCATCTTCATCAATACAGGCAAATCCTCGCTCAGCAAAAAGAACAGTTGCTGAAAAACTATCCCATAAAAACACTAGGATTATTTGGCTCTGTGGTGCGAAATGATTTTACACCTGAAAGCGATATTGATGTAATCGTGGAATTTACCCGGCCTGTAGGTATGGAATTTATTGAACTGGCAGAAGACCTTGAAAAGATTTTTCACCGAAAAGTTGACCTTGTTTCCCGCAAAGGATTAAGAACGCAAACATTTGATTTTATTAAGGAAGAAATACAATATGTCTAAGCGTGCAGACATATTGCTGGTACAGGATATGATTGATGCGGCTGAAAAGATATTCGTTTACACGAAGGGATTTTCTTTTGAGCAATTTTGTACCGATAGTAAAACATCTGATGCTGTTATACGAAACTTTGAAATAATAGGGGAAGCTGCCAGCAGGATAAGTGAGTCATTGAAAGAAAAATACCCGGATATTGAATGGCATAAAATACGTGGTTTCCGCAACCGCATTGTGCATGATTATATTGATATTGATTATGAAATTGTCTGGCAGATAAAAGAAACTTACTTGATTGAATTGCTTATGCAACTAAGAAAAATTGTTACTGAATAAAGAACCTTTTTACTTTAATAGCACTGCCTATAGCAGGCTGAAAAAGCCCGCCAACCACAACAGCTTTTATAATTATTCCGCCATAATAAATCTCAGCTGAACAAGGCGCCTGCAAACCCGGCGCCGCCGGGCTTTTTGCCCAGATGTTCATACGCCTTATGCGTTACTTCCCTGCCCCTTGGCGTACGTTGCAAAAACCCTTCCTGTATTAAAAAGGGCTCATATACTTCTTCAAGTGTGCCGGGCTCTTCGCCCACGGCCGTGGCAATGGTGGTAATGCCCACCGGGCCGCCTTTGAATTTTTCTATGATGGCCGTTAAAATACGGTTGTCCATCTCATCCAGCCCATGTTCATCCACATTCAATGCTTTTAATGCATGCTGTGTAATGCCGGTATCAATCATGCCGTCATTCAGCACCTGCGCAAAATCTCTCACACGGCGCAATAAGCCATTGGCAATCCTGGGCGTGCCCCGGCTCCTGCCCGCTATTTCATTTGCTGCATCTGCTGAAATGGAGGCCTTTAATATAGAAGCGCTGCGCTCGATAATTTTTTTCAGCGTGCCGGCATTATAATATTCCAGCCTTGATTTAATGCCAAACCTTGACAGCAACGGTGCGGTTAACAGGCCGCTTCTCGTGGTTGCGCCAATTAATGTAAAAGGGTTTAAATTAAGCTGCACGCTCCTCGCATTCGGCCCGCTGTCTATCATAATATCAATCCGGAAATCTTCCATCGCTGCGTATAAATATTCTTCCACCACAGTGCTTAACCGGTGTATCTCATCAATAAACAATACATCATTCGGTTCAAGATTGGTTAACAGGCCGGCAAGGTCGCCGGGCTTTTCAATTACGGGGCCGCTGGTTTCCTTAATGTTCACGCCCAGTTCATTTGCTACAATCCTGCTCAGCGTTGTTTTGCCCAAGCCCGGAGGGCCATGAAACAACACATGGTCCAGCGCTTCGCCCCGGATCTTCGCCGCTTTAATAAAGATGATGAGGTTGTCTATCAACTGCTGCTGCCCTGCAAACTCAATGATCTGCCTTGGGCGTATATTGTTCTCAAACTCCTTTTCTTCCACGCTCAACTGCGATTTCTCTTTATGCAAATTAGGGTTCGCCATGTTATTTTTTAATAAGTATGATGCCGCCAACGATGAGGGCCGCGCCAATAATTTTTTCCAAAGTTATTGTTCTTACAGCAGCGCCAAACCAGCCATAGTGGTCAATCAGCAGCGAAATACAGACCTGCCCGGCCACCACCAGCGCAAATGTAAGCGCCATACCCTGCTCCTGGTTAACCCAGGTAACGTACCCAACAAAAACCGCCCCTATCAGGCCGCCCAGCCAGATATACCAGGGCCCGGTTGTATAGGTTTTGGGGTTAAACATGGCGCTCCCGCTTATCATCATATTCAACGCCAGCAATATAATGGCGCCTGTAAGAAAACTCAGCAGCGCACCCATCATCGGCCCAAGTGTTTGTTTGCCAAGCCGTGCATTCAGTACAGCCTGCACCGGAATTACAGCGCCTACAAAAAATGTAATGATCATTAAAACATATTTCATTCGTACAGGTTTGTTTTTTCAGTTGTCTCATGGAACCTCGCTATGTACATTCCCCTTGTGTGAGAAAAAATTATCATGCTCGGTTTCATTCGTGCATATTTGTTTTTCAGTTGTCTCATGCTCGTCCCGAACTTGCTTCGGGAGAACCTCGCTATGCACATTCCCCTGTGTGAGAAAAATTATCATGCTCGGTTTCATTCGTATAATTTTTGTTTTTCAG
>NZ_JASGEX010000029.1:0-28953 GCF_047606085.1 Parafilimonas sp. | reverse complement strand
AATTTGTCATTTTAAAATTTTTTGGTGAATCTTTTAAAACGACTTTCCTCCATTAAGCCACAGCCTTTTTTATCCACTTATCCACATAAGGGTATTTTTACATTTCATTTCTAGACAGCTTCTTAGGTTCCTTTTTGTTTACACACTATACAACATGAAAGAGAAATCGGCTTTGTATAAAAAACAAATAACAGCGCTTAATAAGGAATGCAATGATTTGAAGATTTATGAAAATGATAACCTTACAAGGCAGTTTCATATTGTTAGCGCAGGGTTATTAAATTACCTCCCTCAAATTCATTACAGCAGGCATGAAGCAATATTCAAAAATATTTTATTGCACCAGCGGTTAAGCATATTAGAACAAGGTACTTCGCATGTACTCCGTAACGTTATAACAAAAGGCTTTACCGCGCAAACTATGCGGTTACTAAAAGCAAAGCCTACTATAATTTGTACCTTTCATTTGGGTTCTTACCGGTTAATAAATTTATTGCTGGCAAAGCATAGCATTCCTTTTTCATTGGTTGCCGCTCAAAAAGTTGTGCGTAATCAAGGTTCTGTGTTTAAGACATTATATAATCAATTTTGTAATAACGATAGCTCCGATAATTTTAATTTAATTGATGCAGAATCTTCAAACTCTGCTCTGCAAATGTTTAGAGAACTAAAAAAAAGGCAAGAGTTTGGTTATTTATATTGACGGCAATACAGGGGCCGGAACACAAACCAGCATAAATGAAAACAGTTGTTGCATATCTTTTTTTAATCAGCAAATTATGGCCAGAAAAGGTATTGGTTTCCTATGTCATGCTGCCAATGTCCCTGTTCTGCCTGTTATATGCTATCGCAATTCTTTAGAAGAAATTACTTTGCATTTTTTTAATCTGATCTACCCTGATATAACAAAAAAAAGAGACCTATTTGCTAAAATGCTTATGCAGGAATTATATAACCTTGCATCACCTTTTATAAAAAGCTACCCACATCAATGGGAGGCATGGCTTTATCTGCATAAGGTAGTTCGTATTATAAACCCTTTGCCAATTGGTACCAGTGTGCCAAACGTGTCTTCGGTTGATAGATTAAGGTTCAACACAGTGCATTTTGGTTTATTCAAGGTAAACAGAAGTAATTATATTTTCAACAAAAGCAATTATATTTCGTACCCGGTAGCTGACGATATTTATTCAACACTAAGTGAAGCCAGGGTTAAGTCTCTGAATAAAAATTGTATTGATGTAAATTTATTGCACGAATTATATAAACATCAAGTATTAATTGACACATAATAAAATGGACAGGTTGGTTTTTATACAAAGAAAAAAAGCAAAAATAGTGTTGCTGAATATAGTTGCATGGTTTATTTATGCATCATTTATCTTCAGTGTTACCTTGCTTACCAAGCCTAATGTTACAATAATAAGTACCCTGCTCTATTTGCTCCCGCTTTGTATTACATTTTACATAAGCATCTATTGTCTTAATTTCTATAAAGAAAAAGGAGTGTGGTGGAGTATTGCGTCATTTTTCATTGTTTTTATTGTAATGGCGACAATAGGTTATGGCTATATTTATTTCCTGCTTCCTTCTGTAGGTATTGTCGTTTATACTTCTACAGATTTTAAGTCATTTATACAGGAAGCGTTGTTAAGTTATGTACGTTATTTTTCTTTTGCCCTGCTTTATTTTTATGTAATGCAATCTTTTAAAAAAGAACAGGCGCTGCATTTATTGCAGCAGGAAAAATCTAAAAAAGAACTTGAAAATGCTATTCTGAAACAACAGGAACTAAAAGCACAGCAGGAGAAACTCCAATTTGAGCATGCTTTCCTGCGCTCACAAATCAATCCGCATTTTTTGCATAATACATTAAATACGCTTTTCTCCGAAGCTTTAAATTATTCACCGGAACTTGCAGACAATATTTTAAAGCTGTCTCACATTATGAGGTATTCATTAGAATCGCTTGAATTTGAAAGCTGGAAAGTATCTGTACAAAAAGAGCTGGAACATCTGCAAACATTAATAGATATTAATAACCTTCGTTTTGGCAAAAGTAAAAACATAACATATAGTGTAGAAGGCGAATTGAACGGACAAATGGTGCCGCCATTCTCATTTATTACCATTGTTGAAAACGCATATAAGTATGGAGATTTAAAAGGCCCTGAAAATCCTTTAACTATTACAGTAATATTAAAGCCCGGCGAAGTTTATTTTTATTGCAGGAACAAAATAAAAAAAAGCAGCATGCAGTTTTCATCTTCCAATATCGGCATATCCAATTTAAGTAAACGCCTTGATGTTGCATTCAAAGACAAATATGATATGAAAGCAAATAGAGAAAATGATTCTTATATTTTTCAACTAACAGTAAAGAGTTAGCGCATGATTAAATGTGTTATAATAGATGATGAACAGCCTGCTATTAATGTGCTTAAAAACTACATTAAAAGAATTAATAATCTTCATCTGACAGGTACTGCAACAAATCCGCTTGCTGGCATTGAATTGATTAAAAACAATAAAGCCGATGTGGTGTTTCTCGATATACAAATGGATGAAATGACAGGAATAGAAGTGATGAATATTCTTGATTCATCTGTACAAGTAATATTTTGTACCGCATATTCCGAGTTTGCCGTTGAAAGCTATGAATTAAACGCATTGGATTATTTAATGAAGCCTATTGCCTTCGACCGTTTTGTAAAAGCAGTTAGAAGAATTAAAGTTAATGACAATGGCAGCAATAGTGTTGGCACTATTCAGGGTGACATACCCAACGATTACATTTTTGTAAAGGCAGAGACAAAAGGTAAGATGATACGAATAAATTTAGACGAAATTGATTATATAGAAGCAAAGAATAATTATGTAGCTATTTACTGCGGCAATCATATTACAATGGTATATTCAACTATGAGAGATATAGAAGAACGGCTTTCGCACAATCATTTTATAAGAGTTCATAAGTCATTTATTATAGCCTATTCAAAAATTACCCATATAGAAAAGAGTTATGTTATACTTAAAAACAAGAATGAAAAAATTCCGGTAAGCAAAACATATAGGGAAGTGTTTTTAAACATGGTTAAGGATAAATTATTCTCCCGATAATAACGCCTTGAATACAGCCTGTTTTCATAATCTTTCTATCTGCCAGGCATTGCTTTTTTCTTTACTCATCTTATTTTTATTGGCAGATATTTGAACGCTCAAAATTTTAAATGAATATGAATAATATCAGGGAACAATTTCTTCTTAATCCTGAAATAACCTTTCTCAATCACGGTTCTTTTGGCGCCTGCCCAAAACCTGTATTTGAAAATTACCAGCAGTGGCAACGGGCTTTGGAAGCTGAACCAATTCAATTTCTTACCAAAAAATATTATGATGCGCTGGCGGTTTCAAAACAGAAGCTGGCGGCTTATATTAATTGCGATGCGCAGGATTTTTTCTTTCTTCAAAATCCTACAACCGCCATTAACCAGGTTGTAAAAAGCCTTGGCTTAAAACAAGGTGATGAGGTGCTGACAACCAACCATGAATATGGCGCCATGGATAAAACCTTTGATTTCTATTCCAGGAAATACGGCTTTGTAAACCGCAGGCAAAATATTTCGTTGCCATTGCTTTCGAAAGAACAATTTGTTGAGGATTTCTGGAAAGGTTATAATGAAAAGACCAGAGCTATATTTATCAGTCATTGCACGAGCACAACAGCGCTTATTTTCCCGGTAAGGGAAATTTGCGACCGCGCCAAAGAATTAGGTTTAATAACTATTGTTGACGGCGCCCACGTGCCCGGCCATGTACCCTTAAACATAAAAGAATTAAAAGCAGATTTTTATACAGGCACTGTTCATAAATGGCTGTTAAGCCCAAAAGGCTGCACCTTTTTATATGTTGATAAAGATTATCAAAACAGTATTGAGCCATTGATTATAAGCTGGGGTTATGAAGCTGCCCTGCCAACCAAATCAAAGTTTCTGGAAGAAAATGAAATGCAGGGAACAAGAGATGCCACTTCTTATTTAACAATACCTGCCATCATGAAATTTTTTGATGATTATAATATGAAAGAAAGGCTGGCTGCATGCAGGAAAATGATACTGGAGCAATATCCTGTGTTTTGCGACATACTTAAAACAATGCCTTTGTGTAAGGTGTCTGACGAATTTTTAGGGCAGATGTGCAGCATACCGATACAAACAGAAAATCCTTTTCAGCTAAAAGAAACACTATACAACAAATACAAAATTGAAATACCGGTTATGCAGCGCGGCAGCGAAACTTACCTGCGCATTTCTTACCAGGTGTATAATACGCTGGAAGAACTTGAGTATTTAAAGGAAACCTTGCAGCAGCCGGAGTTAGGATTGGTATAAATACATTAAGGCGTTTGTATAGCAAGCATTCATGATCTACTGTACAATACTGTTGATTTTATACAATACTCAATATTCCCGCCTGCCCGAATCAGTCGGTCAGGAACAATACAATATTCAATGTTCAATTGTAAAACATTGGTAAAATGGATATTGAATATTGAGCATTGATTATTGTATATTCTGAAATTAAAGTTTAAGTAATCGGCGTTCATTCATCAATCATCAGCTCTTCAAAGAATAAAACTGCGCTGCTGCTTTTTTGGCGGGAATCCATGAAGCCAGCACCGCAATGATCATTATAGTAAGCGTAACCAATATAAAATCCGGGACGGTCATTTTTACGGGATAGTAATTAATAATGAATGTGCCGCCTTCCAGTTTAATCAGCTTAAATTTTATTTGTATGAAGCAGATAATAAGGGCTATCAGCATACCCAAAAAACCACCGGCGCCGGCAAGCACAAAGCCTTCACTTAAAAAAATATTTTGAATGCGTTTTTCCGATGCGCCCATTGCCTTTAGCACAGCTATGTCCTTTTCTTTTTCCAATACCAACATCGTTAGCGCACCAATCATGTTAAAAGCTGCTACAACCAGTATTAACGAAAGAATGCCATAGATCACCCATTTTTCAATCTGCATTACAGTAAACAGGCTTTGGTTCTGCTCGTAACTTGTTTTAATAATATATTGTTCGCCTAATTTTTTTTGAAGCCGCTTTTTTATATCGTTTGTTTCATCAGGATTTTTAGCAGATAGTTCAATGCTGCTGTATTCATCGGCATTAAGATCAAGCATGTATTGTATAAAGGCAAGGTTAGTGAAAGCATACTTGTCATCAAATTCCTGCTGCACGGAAAAAATGCCGGCCGGCTTTACTTCAAAAGAATGCATGGCATTAAGGCTGTTGAAATTATTGGCCTTGCGGTTGGGCAAATAAATAACAAGCGGCAGCTGCGCAAGGCCCGGAATAGCGCCAACAGCATTGGCAATGCCTGAGCCGGAAACAATGGCCGGCGTACCCGGTGTGCCAAGCTCATATTTGCCATCGGTTATGTAATGCGATAACTTATTAACCGTGTTATAATTTTTATCAACGCCTTTTAAAAAAACGATACTTTGATAATCGCCATTTACCAATACTGCTTTTTCTTCAACGGTAAAGCTTAATTGATTAACCCCGTTTACAGATTTTACTTTTTGTATAAAAGCCGTATCAGCGGTAAAAAATTTACCCTGCCCGGGCGTGATTTTTATATCGGCATAGAAATCGCCGTACAGGTTTTTTACAAGGTCTTCAAATCCGTTGAACACGCTAAGCACAATTATTAAGGCTGCCGTGCTCACCATGATAGCAATCATGCTTATCCACGCAATAATGTTGATGGCATTGGTAGATTTTTTTGATTTGAAGTAACGCCAGGCGAAGAGAAAGTTCATACCCCCTGTCCCCTAAAGGGGAAATTTTATTATGTGAATGTTATTAATCATTGTTTTTACTCCCCCTCAGGGGCCGGGGGCTTACTTATCTGCTTAAACAATTCTTCCATTTTAAAAACATGGTCAAGCGTATCATCAGGATAAAACTTTAAAACCGGAATGCGGCGCAACTGGTGTTTTACGCGGCTGGCCAGTTCCTTCTTTATTTCCCATGCATTATGTTCAATTTTTTTCAGTGCGGCCGCTTCATCATTCACCTGGTACATGCTTACATATATCCTTGTTTCCAGCAGGTCGGGCGTTACCTTAACTGATGAAATGGAAACCATGCCGCCGTTTATCATATTCAGGTTCAGCCTTCTGAAAATATCATTCAATTCTTCTGTAATAACCGCAGCCACCTGTTTCTGTCTTTTACCTTCTTCCATACTATTACCTTTGCTGTAAAATTAGCGCTAAATCAGTTATTTGCCTGCGTGCCATCAATTTATAACAAAACAAATGCCTTTACAGTTATAGTTTTGCCCATTGGTTCAGACAATTTAGCATAGATGAAACCGACATGATAAAAATTTTCATTTATATCACGCAGGGGAATGAAAACTTTTGTCATCAAAGGTTCCGTCCGGCCATTAGAAACAAAACATTTACGGATGAAACCGAGCATGATAATTTTTTCTCACACAGGGGAATGTGCATAGCGAGGTTCCATGAGACATCTGAAAAACAAATATGCACGAATGAAAAAATATTCAAGGGTCTTTGCTTATCTCAAAAATTATATACCGCAGATAATTCTTTATTTTTTATGCACGGTGCTTTCCATTGTTTTTTCCATTGTTTCCATTGGCATGTTAATTCCTTTCCTGGAACTGATATTCAACAGCGGCACTTCCTCGCTGGGCGAGCTTGCCAAACAATCAAATAACCCGGTTGTAAATTCTGTAAGGAATATTCTTACCGGCTCTATTGAACACTATGGCAAACTTGATACGCTTTTGTTCATCTGCATCTTCATCGTTGTTTCCATATTTTTAAAGAACCTGTTTTTATATATGGCATCATATATACTCAATCCTTTAAAAAATAAAATTGTAAACCATTTAAGGATTGAGTTATACGATAAAGTGCTGCAATTGCCCATTGGCTATTTTACGGAGAAACGAAAGGGCGATGTGATAAGCCGCATTACCAACGATGTTACGGAAGTGGAAAATTCTGTTGTAGGCACTTTGGAAGGATGGATACGTGACCCGCTCACTGTTATTTTAAACGTCGGCTTCCTGTTTTTTATGAGCCCGCAGCTAACGCTTTTTTTAATCGTATTAATACCTGTAATGGGTTTCGTTATTGGAAGAATAAGCCGTTCCTTAAAGCGGAAATCAAATCTTGCCGCTATAAAACAGGGTGAATCGGTTTCTATTCTGGATGAAACATTAAGCGGCCTGCGCGTAATAAAAGCGTTTAATGCCGAAGGTATTTTGCGTTCCAGGTTTTATAAGGTGAATGATGAACTGCTGCATGCAAAAAACCATATCGGTTACAGGAGAGACCTTGCATCGCCGGTAAGCGAGCTGCTTGGCGTTATGATGTTTGCCATCATTTTATGGTATGGCGGCAGCGGCATTTTAAGCGGCAGGATTCCACTGGAAGCTTCTGTGCTGCTGGGTTATCTGGGTTTGTTTTATAACATTATTACACCTGCAAAAACCCTGTCCACCTCATTCAGCAATATGCAAAAAGGCAGTGCCGCCATTACGCGCATTGAAGAAGTTTTAAGGGCAACCATAACAGTGGATGATAATCCCAATGGTAAAAAAATTGAACTGTTTCAGCATGCCATAGAATTCAGGAATGTAAGTTTCAGGTATGATGATGTAACGATCTTAAAAAACATCAACCTTACCATTGAAAAGGGCAAAACCATTGCGTTGGTTGGCGCTTCGGGCGCCGGCAAGAGCACATTGGCCGATCTTATTCCACGCTTTCACGATGTGAGCGAGGGAGAGATATTGGTAGATGGCATCAATATAAAAGATTATTCACTGCAAAGCCTGCGCGAACAGATAAGCATTGTAACGCAGGAGCCTATTTTGTTTAATGACACTGTTGCCAATAATATTGCTTTGGGAGAACAGGATGCCTCCATGGAAGCCATTGAAAGTGCAGCTAAAGTTGCGAATGCCTATAATTTTATTCAGCAGAAAGAAGAAAAATTTAATACCAATATCGGCGACCGCGGCAGCAAATTAAGCGGCGGTGAAAGGCAGCGTTTAACCATTGCAAGGGCTATTTTAAAAAACCCGCCCATATTAATTTTGGATGAAGCCACATCTTCATTAGATACCGAGAGCGAAAAGCTGGTGCAGGATGCTATTAATAATATGATGCAGAACCGCACATCGGTTGTAATTGCGCATCGTTTATCCACCATTCGCCATGCAGATGAAATTATTGTTTTGCAAAAAGGTGAAATAGCTGAACGCGGCACGCATGAAATACTGATGAATGCTGAAGGCATTTATTTCAGGCTGGTGCAAATGAACCAATTGATTGCAGTGGGCTGATTAAACCAGTGCAGCACATCTTCCGGCTTTTTAAGCGCTATGGCGGCTATTTGAATAAATGTTCTATTTTCATCGCCATAAACCGCTTCATGCAAACTGCATCCAAAAAAATCATCAATGCCTGGGCTATGTACGACTGGGCAAACAGCACCTATAATTTAGTTATTACCACCACTTTTTTTCCCATCTATTTTACGGCTGTTACAAAACATGCTTTTGGCACAGAGCAGGTGCCATTGCTCGGTAAAAGGTTCATTAATTCCTCTTTATATGATTATACTTTGGCGGCGGCCTATTTCATCATTGCACTTTTGTATCCCATACTTACCTCTATTGCAGACACAAGGGGCAATAAGAAAAATTTCATGCGCTTTTTCTGCTACATGGGCGCCATTGGCTGCAGCGCTTTATATTTTTTTCGTGGCGATAACATCTGGGTGGGCATCATTGCTTTTATGATGGCGGCTGCAGGGTATGTGGGCAGCCTTGTTTTTTACAATGCCTTCCTGCCTGAAATAGCCCTGCCGCAAGACCAGGACCGGGTAAGCGCCAGGGGTTTTTCTTTTGGCTATGTGGGCAGCGTAATCATGCAGTTAATAGGTTTTGTTTTGGTGGTGCTGCTGGCAGATGATCCCAATTATCTTGGCCCGCGCATTACTTTTTTATTAGTAGGGATATGGTGGGCCGGCTTTGCACAAATAACTTTTGCCCGCGTGCCGGAAACAAAAAGAGATACGGCCGCAAACGGCAATGCTTTTACAACCGGTTTCCGGGCTGTAAAAAAAGTATATGGAGAGGTGCGAAATATGCCGGTGCTAAAAAGATACCTGCGCGGCTTTTTCTTTTACAGCATGGGCGTGCAAACAGTTATGCTGGCTGCCACCCTGTTTGGAAGCAAACTGCTGCAGTTGGCAGATACAAAGCTTATCATCACCGTTGTTATCATACAACTGGTGGCTATCCCGGGCGCTGTATGCATGAGCCGTTTGTCGAATGTTTTTGGCAATTTAAAAGTGTTAATGGGTGTAATTATATTCTGGATACTGATTTGCATAGCGGCTTATTTTACGGCATACTATAAAATGAGAGGCGGCAATCCGGAATATCTTTTTTATGCGCTTTCGGTAGCCGTTGGCCTGGTTATGGGCGGCATACAATCTTTAAGCCGCAGCACTTATTCAAAGCTGATGCCCGAAACAGAAGATACGGCTTCGTTCTTCAGTTATTACGATCTCACTGAAAAAATTGCCATCGTTATCGGCATGTTTGCTTTTGGCTATATTGAAGAGCTTACCGGTAATATGCAAAACTCTGTATTAAGTTTGATTGTGTTTTTCGCTGTTGGGTTTATATGGCTTTTTTCGGCGTTGAAAAAACAGCAGTCTTTAAGCGGGTAATGCTTTATAAATGTGAATGCATATATCTTGCATTAAAACAGAATTGGTATGAAGTTATACAGCATAGAAACAGAATTGTTTAAGCTTGACGGCGGCGCTATGTTTGGCGTTGTGCCCAAAACGATCTGGAATAAATTAAACCAGGCAGATGAAAATAATTTATGCACCTGGGCCATGCGTTGTTTATTGATAGAAGATGGCAATAAACTGATATTGGTTGATAACGGCATTGGCAACAAGCAGAGTGAAAAGTTTTTCAGCCATTATTATCTGCATGGCGATCATACCCTTGAAAAATCTTTGTCAGAAAAGGGTTTCGGCAAGGACGACATTACGGATGTTATTTTAACGCACCTGCATTTTGACCATTGCGGCGGCAGCATTGACCGTGTGGGCGGCAAATTGGTTCCTGCATTTAAAAATGCAACCTACTGGAGCAACCAGGAACACTGGAACTGGGCCGTTTATCCAAACGACAGGGAAAAAGCTTCCTTTCTTAAAGAAAATATTTTGCCGATAAAAGAGAGCGGCCGGTTGAAATTTATTGAAACCGTAAATAATGAAAGTGAAGAATCCCTTGGTGAAAATACATTCAGTGAAAACATCAGCATTCGTTTTGTAAATGGCCATACACAACAAATGATGCTGCCGCAAATAAAGTATAAAGGCAACACCATTGTGTATGTGGCCGACCTGCTGCCTTCGGTGCATCACATTCCCATGCCGTATATCATGGGATACGATATGTTTCCGCTAACAACCCTGCAGGAGAAAAAATCTTTTCTTACAGAAGCTTTGAACAATGATTATATTTTGTTTTTTGAGCATGATCCCAAAAACGAATGCTGCACGCTAAAGCAAACAGAAAAAGGGATACGGGAAGATGTGGTTTTTAAACTGCATGCATTATAAAAATCCATTATTGTCCGGATAAAAATTATCGAATCTCTTGAAACCATTTGCCAGAGCGGGTTCTGGCCCCTCTCCTTTGGAGAACTTGTCCCGACCATTCGGGAGGGGGTTGGGGTGAGGTCAAACATTGAAATACAAGATTTTAAATTATTTAGTCGGACAACAATAATAAAAATTAATCAATTTAAATAAGAGCAAGTGTCAAAAAAAACGGTAGGCATACCATTAAAAAAGATTAAAACGATTGCCCTTGTGGCACATGATAATACCAAGCCTGAGCTTATGGCATGGGCAAAGGCCAACAAGGATAAATTAAAAGAACATGAACTGGTTGGCACCGGCCATACGGCCAAGCAAATTCACGAGGCAACAGGCCTTCGGGTTGCCGGGTTGCTGCCCGGCCCGTATGGCGGCGACCAGCAAATAGGTTCAATGATAGCGGAAGGCAAAATAGACATGCTGATATTTTTCTGGGATCCCCTGCAGGCGCAGCCGCACGACCCTGATGTAAAAGCGCTGCTGCGTGTGGCTGTAACCTGGAATATACTTATTGCCAATAATCCTATTACAGCAGACTTTATCATCAGTTCACCCTATATGACGGAAGAATATACAAAGGCTTTGCCGTTGCTTGATTATTAGAAAGAGCGATGCCTGTGAAATTTTCCGCGGATGGCAGTGGCATAAGACAGGCTTACGCAATAATACCTGCCCGGCAATATGATGCAGAAATGTTATTGCAAACAGGAACCACGATGCGCTTGGTCAATGTATTATCGGCATTGTTTACAGGAAGATGCAGGAGCGCCTATGAGCCCGGCAACAGCAAGAAAAACTTTGCAATTGCCGGGCATCTGTTAATATACCCAGGCAGAAAACATCCACGCTGCCAGATCACCTGACCACACGTGAAAAAAAAGTTTTACAATACACTGTTAACGGATGGGATGCCAAACGGATTGCTGCCCATCTTTCTATTGGCAGGTTTACCGTAAGAAAGTACGTTGACAATATTTATCACAAATTGCATGTGCAGTCAAAAGCTGAGGTTATTAATATGGCGCATAAGAATAATTGGGTAAAGAAATAGCCGGTTATATCTGCCTTAAAAAAACAATAGCCCTTTGTGCGCAGGAAGGGCCTCCTGCTAATGTGCATAAAACCATGCTATGAAGGCCCTGTAGCGACAGGAGGCTGATAAACAGTTGTAATAATCCGGCATGCAGGTGTTTTAAAACTTTTTAACCAACGCCACTGCATTCCCGCCCATAATTTTACCGGTTTCTGTGGCAGACAGGCCTTTGGCCTGTAAAGCGGCTGCAACACCCGGCAAATCAGCAAATGTGGCTACAACAGGTTTAAAGTTCCCATACATGTCAGTCCCGATGCCAACATGGTCAATGCCAACTGCATCAACCAGCCGCAATATATTAATGATATAATCATCAAGGCTTTTATTAAAACCGGAAGGCCAGGCGCCAATAATGCCGCCATTATCTGCTACCAGTTTGGCATGCTCAACGGTAATGGCCCTTTTAGCCATTGGCCTTTCAGGCTCCAGCGCAAGGATGCTGTGCGAAAGCATAACAGGGGCGTCGGTAATTGAAATTACATCCTTTGTTGTGGCAAATGAAGCATGGGCAACATCTATCAGCATGCCTATTTTATTCATTCGTTTTACCACATCTTTTCCAAACGGCGAAAGGCCGTTATAGCGCGGGCTGGCTGTTTGCAGGTCGCCCAGGTCATTCTGTGCATAATGTACCAGTTGTACTGAGCGCACGCCATCTGCATAAGCTTCATCCAGCTTTTCTGCAGATCCTTCTAAAAAATCACCTCCTTCTACTGCAATAAATGCTGCTGTTTTTGACGGGCCTATCGCTGCTGTTGTAGTTGCCAGAACAGCGTTTGCCAGCTTAAGATATTCCTTTGCCTGCGCCAGTTGTTTTTTGTATTCGGCCCAGGCTTCACCCGGCGTATATTGGCGTGGTATGGAAATGCCGGCAGGGGTGGCTTCTAAAATGCCGGCATCGGCCACCAGGGCAAAAAAAACAGCGTTTAAATGGCCTGCCGAGAAATCCTGCTGCATGGCCGGTGCATCAACAGGCGCGCCAAAACCTGTCCTGTTAATTGCAAACAGCCTTCCGGGATGGGCATGAAGGTCAAAATACATATCTGCAGCAAATTCTTTAACAGGTTTGCTAAATGATTTGCTAAACGATTTGCCGCCTGCTGCCATTGCCGCTGCTATGGTTACTGAATTGCGTAAAAATTGTTTCCGGGTTTGCATAAATTTTTAATTGAAGAAATGTAACTGTTGTTATGTTATAGTGCGCAAGGGATAAATTAGTGAATAATATTTCTTTGTCAGACCTCACCCCCTCACCCCTTCCGAATGGTCGGGACAAGTTCTTCAAAGGAGAGGGGAGCTAAAACCGAACAACACAAAATCACTTTTTTACACCTTGCAGAGTATGATGATGAATTGTTGCATTTAAAGCGAGTAGTGAATTTGTGCGTGTGCGCCTGCATTATTCACCTGTTCACTACTTACACTGTGTATGCTGAAGCATGTGTGGCATAAACGGGGCGATGTTAATCTTCCACTTCAACAATTGTTTCCACTTCAACACAGGTATTAAAGGGCAGTGCATTAACGCCAATGGCGCTGCGGGCATGTTTACCTTTTTCACCAAATACGGCAATCATTAAATCGCTGTACCCGTTAATTACTTTAGGCTGGTCTTTAAAATCATCTGTACAATTTACCATGCCCAAAACCTTTACAATCCTTTTCACTTTATTCAGCGAGCCTAATTCTGACCTTAGCACGCTAAGATGCGCTATGGCGGTAAGGGTGGCTGCGTAATAACCGGAATCGGTGCTGATATCTTTGCCCAGTTTCCCGGTAATGAAACTGCCATCCGGCTTTACGGGCCCTTTGCCTGACAGGTATAATAAATTTCCAACCCTAACGGCATTTACGTAAGAGGCTACAGGTTTTGTTGCTTCCGGAATATTTAATTGCAGCTTTTGCACATTGCTCTCTGCGTCCTGTGCCGTTGCCTGTTTAAAAACGATGATGGCAAGCAGCAATAGCGTTGCCTTACAGAAATGCTTTCCCTTTCCCATACTTGTTTAGATTTTTATTATCAGTTAATATGTTTTAGCCTGACCGAATAAAAATAAAAGTTTTTTATGTAAACAGGAAAGTAAATGCTGGGGGGCTGATTGCTGCGCCAGATTAAAATGCATACCTGTGGCCCACCGTGCCTGAAGACCATTATTGCTTATTGCTGCAAAAGTTGAGTGGTAAAGTGTATTGTTGTCTTTGGGTTTGTATTTACGGCCCGGGGTTTTATTGCCAATTCATGGAGTTAAGTAACATGACATGCAGGCGCGTTTTAAACCATCGTAAGCGCACTGCTATGCTTACTGATTAGCCCTGACAGAGTTTACGCCGTTGGTTTTGTGTTACTTTGCAAAAGAATGGAACTTACAGCGGAACAATATGCGATCCTTCAATCAACCGGAAACATTAAAATAAATGCTGTTGCCGGTTCAGGAAAAACAACAACCATTATTGAATATGCAGCTTCAAGGCCGGCGCATAGCAAAATACTTTACCTGGCCTTTAATAAATCGGTGAGGCTGGAAGCTGCAAAAAAGTTTGCTGATAAAGGACTGCATAATGTAAAAGTTGAAACAGCCCATTCACTTGCCTATAAGCATGTTGTTTTCAAAAATGGATACAGGGTGCGCAGCCAGGCTTATAAAACGAATGAAATTGCAGAACTGCTGAATTTAAAAGGTAATGGTGAAAAACATGCAGAATATATTATTGCAAACCACATTAACAAATTCGTTTCTTACTACTGCAACAGCGATAAACAAAGGGTGCAGGAACTTAACTACCTTGAAACTATTGCTGACAGCAAAGCAAAAGCTTTTGTATCTGCGTTTTATGATTATATAGCCTATCAAACACGTTTGCTTTTAAGCAGGATGGATAAAGGGGAAATTGAAATAACGCATGATTTTTATCTTAAAAAATTCCAGCTTTCAAACCCAGCACTCCACTACGATTATATTTTGTTTGATGAAGCGCAGGACGCCTCTGCCGCCATGCTTGATATTTTTTTAAAACAGGAGGCAACTAAAGTAATTGTGGGCGATACGCACCAGCAAATTTATAGCTGGCGTCATGCAGTTAATTCACTTGAAAAAGCTGATTTTAAAACATATCATTTATCAATAAGCTTCCGTTTTAGCCAGGACATTGCAAACCTTGCCATGAAAGTACTGGAATATAAAAAACATCTGAATGAGAAGCCGCAAACCGGTA
Organism: Parafilimonas sp.; assembly: GCF_047606085.1. Classification (GTDB taxonomy): domain Bacteria; phylum Bacteroidota; class Bacteroidia; order Chitinophagales; family Chitinophagaceae; genus Parafilimonas. The sequence continues at coordinate 13,898 of NZ_JASGEX010000029.1, read as the reverse complement.
TCACAGGCAAAGGTGCGGGCAAAGAACAAAAAACCAAAGCGGTGATTGCAAGAACAAACCTCGGGCTGTTGCTCAAAGCAATTGAATATGTTACAGAAAAAAGAAAAGTAAAACATATTTATTTTGAAGGCAACATTAATTCCTATACGTATGCTGATGAAGGCGCTTCGCTTTACGATGTATTGAATTTATATAACGGAAAATATAACCTTATAAAAGATAAGCTTATGGCAGCCATGAAAAATATAGATGAACTGGAAAGCTATATTGAAAAAACCGAAGACGTTCAACTGGGAATGATGGTTGAAATTGTGAAAGCGTACGGCAATGAAATTCCTGCCATAATAGAAGCAATAAAAGAAAAGCATGTTGAAGGCGATGATAAAGAAAATGCCGAAATGATTTTTTCCACAGTTCACCGCTGCAAGGGAATGGAATACGATGCCATACAATTGGTGAACGACTTTATTACCGAAGAAAAATTAGAGCAGCTGCTAAAAGATAAAGGCGCCATGACAGACACCGCAAAACTAAATGAAGAAATTAACCTGTTGTATGTTGCAGTAACACGTACCAGGAATGCTATTTATATTCCTGAAACATTAATGCCTGGTAACTTTCCGGCTTCTTCGCAAATCCATCTTATGCGAACACCTGCAAAACAGGAGAAAGAAAAAACAGCTGCCCCTCACAGCGTAAAAATGCAGGTTGTAAAAGGCACAAATGGGTTTTTAAAGGGCAATACCTATCCGGCTGAGAAGGTAAGGGCTCCTTATAAAGATGCGTACCTCCCCTGGACAAAAGATCTTGACGAAGAACTTATAACCATGTATTCGGAAGGATTGAACATGCGTGACCTGGCAAAACATTTTGGCCGAACAAAAGGGGCAATTGCATCGAGAATAAAAAAGCTTGGGATTGAATGATTGTATGACAATGATCCATGCCGGGCTTTTAAAGGCGCAGGCATGGATCATTTGTAATCAGCAGCCAGGAAATTTCTAACTGAATAAAAATGCCACATCATCTTTTGTAAGCTTTTTAATAAAGCTGCTTTCTTCGCTTATCAGTTCTTTGGAAAGTGCTTTTTTCTTTTGCTGCAACTGCAAAATTTTTTCTTCAACGGTGTCTTTGCAAATCATTTTATAGGCAAATATTTTTTTGGTCTGGCCAATGCGATGGGTGCGGTCAATGGCCTGGTTTTCCGCCGCCGGGTTCCACCAGGGATCAATCAAATACACATAATCAGCAGCGGTAAGGTTAAGCCCAACGCCACCGGCTTTTAATGAAATAAGAAACGCCTTTACCTTTTCATCGGTTTGAAACGCCTCTACCAGTTGTTTGCGCTTGGCAGCAGGCACACTTCCATCTAAATATAAATGGGCGATCTTATGTTGCACAAAAGCATCTTTCACCAGTGAAAGCATTTCGGTAAACTGGCTAAAAACAAGCAGCTTGTGGCTGCCGGTGTTTTCAAGCACTTCACGCAGCAGTTCCTCCAGTTTAATGCTTTCTGCAGTGGCAACCTCTTCGTCTTTTACCAAAACAGGGCTATCGCAAATTTGCCTTAACCGCAGCAATCCTTCCAGTATATATATGGCAGCTTTTTGTATGCCTTCCTCTTCAATTTTTTCAAGCAGTTGATGGCGGTAATAGTTTTTATAATCTTCATAAACGGCGCGCTGTTCTTTTCCCATTTCACACCACACTACCGCTTCTGTTTTATCTGGCAGGTCTTTGGCCACCTGCTCTTTGGTGCGGCGCAGCATAAAAGGATAAATTAAGCGGCGCAGTTGTGCAGCCGTTTCACTGTTGCCGTTTTTATCAATAGGCGTTGCAAATTCTGTTTTAAAAAAATCTTTATTGCCTAAAAAGCCCGGGTTGAGAAAGTGCATCTGCGCATACAAATCAAATGTATTGTTTTGAACAGGCGTTCCGCTGAGGATAATGCGGTTCCCTGCTCTTAATAACTGCGCTGCCTTTGTAACCTGCGCATCAGGGTTTTTTATCTGCTGGCTTTCATCAAGAATAATGTATTGAAATGTGTGCTGCTGCAATTCTTTTATATCATTGCGCATCGTGCCATAGCTTGTAATAATGATGTCGTAGCTTTCAAAGTGCTCATTTGAAAAACTGCGGTTGCTGCCATAATAAATATGATATTTTAATGAAGGCGCAAACTTTTGCAGTTCCATCTCCCAGTTATATATAAGCGAGGTTGGGCAAACAACCAGGCTTGTTGGCGCATTATATTTTTCTTTTACAAATTGTAAAAAACAAATTGCCTGCAGTGTTTTGCCCAGGCCCATATCATCGGCCAGGCATCCGCCCCAGCCCAATTCATCCAGTACCTGCATCCAGCTAAAACCGGTTTGCTGGTAAGTGCGCAAAGCGGCCTGTATGCTTTTGCTTACCGGCTTTGGCTGCACTGTTTCTATTTTATGCAGCTTTTGTTTTTTATCTTCCAGTTCTTTTAAAATTGTTTCTTCATCAATAAGTTTATGCAGCTCATCAATTAAACTAAAATGCATTTTATTTATGCGCAAAGTGCCGTTATTTTCTTCACCCATCTTCATCAGCAAACCAAATTGCTGCAGCCATTCATCGGGCAATACACCAAAGCTGCCATCGCCCAGCACAACAATTTTCTGGTTGCTGCGAATGGCTTTTTGTATATCGCGCAGTGGCACCTGCTGTTCGCCAAAACTTACGGTTATCTGAAGGTCGAACCAGTCAATACCACTGCCTGCTTTCATTTCCCAAACAGGCTTTGCCGTGCTGTAGCGGAATTTTTTCAAATCCTGCATGCCTATTACGGTGATGTTATCTTCCTGCAGGCGGCGGATGGCATTTAAAAACCAGTTGTCTTTCATTACATCTGCAAAAGGCAGGTAATAAAAAAAATTTTCTTTTTGTTTTATGAATGATGGGTGCAGGTAACGCAGTTGCTCCTGAAAATTTTTTTCCGTTGTTTTATCCCTTTCAATTACATAAAAGCTATCGCCGTTTTTTATCATTAAATCAGGCTCATCGTCATAATCAGTTATGTTGCCATCATACACAAACTGTGGCCTCAGCATAAGGTACTGGTTCATGTATTCGCTTACCATTAATTGCGGCACGGCTTCGGCTTTGCGGGTTTCAAACTGAAGCTGCGCATCCACATCAACAACATAATGCTGCTGCAATGGCATTACCAGCTTGCGCAATACATCATGCCTGCGGGCAAGTGGAAATTTAAGCATGCCGGCCTGGAACTGTTTCAGCAACTGCACATGCGCAAACGTTTCAAGCAGGTAATATTTATCGTTATGAATGATGAACAGGCGGCTTATGCCCGGCGGCGCAACAACGGAAAAGCTTTCTTCTTCAACTGTAAATAATAACTGCACCGTGATAAATTTATCATCTTTCAAAACCCTGAAACTTACTGCCGGATGCGATTGCCCTAATTGCAGCGGCGCTATGTTTTTTGTGCTGAAATTTTTATCTGCCGGCAGTATATATACATGCTGCTGCTGTAGCAGGAAGGGCCACAATTCTTTCAGCACGCCATGATAGTGCGCCCTTAATATTTCAACGGCCCTTTCATCCAACTGCTGTTGCCAGGCCGAATAATGGGAAATGCCTGTGCAGCCTTCCCTAACGAGGTGTTTTTGCAGGGCTTCATCTGTAAGCTTTTGAAACGAAAGATAAGTTTCATCGTCGAGCGCTTTCAGGTAAGCAAGGTTTTCCGTTTTGGAAAGGGTGATTTTTTCAATTGATGTTTTATTGTTTTTCTGCGTGATGGAAAGCGGCTGGAGCGAGAAATGTATATGCTGTTTTACTGCGAAATTGAATAAGTAGCCCAGCTCAAAATCTATAAATTTCCCTGCGGGCAAAGCAGGCCTGGCAACAGTATTATTTTTTTGCTGCGGCACAAGGCCGAGTGCGAATTGTGTGAGCGATTTATCGTCTGTAATTTTTACAAAATAAGGCGGGGCAGATTCGATTATCAATTCGCCATGATAATTAAATGCAAATGTAAACCCGGTGGCTTCGGCATCAGTCATTGTTAAACCATAAGGTTCAAGCAGTTTATTCTTTTCGTTGGTGTAATCTTTAAACCGGTTAAAATAATAGTCGCCGTATTTATGGCTTAACCAGGTTAGCGCTGTAAACAAATGCAGGCAAATATTATTTTTTTCCGCCTTGCCGCAGGTGCAGCTCATTTCCAGTTTATCAGGGTCAATATATTTAACCTGCTGAAGGTAAACCGATTTTGAAGACGGGGTAAAGCTGAAAAAATGTTCGGTATTTTCAATCTTTATCAGCGTGCATTGCTGTTCATTAAAATAATTATTCCAGCTATAATTTTTTCTCGAAAAACTGCTGATGGTGTAATGGCCGATGTTTTTAAACTGCTGAATTATTTTACCCGGCCCTTCATTTTCTCCGGGTAAAATTTCTGCTGCTGGCAAAGGTTGTGCTGAAAGTTTATCTTCATGGTCAATCAAATATTGCGCTGCCGCTACGCAGTGTTTGCATTCGTCAAAATCTGTAAAAGCCGGGCAATTGCATTCAGCGGTTACATATTCATCGCCGGTATCAAAATAAAAAACCACCTCATATATTTCGCTGGTATGTTCGCTGGGCACTTGTACAACAATCCTGTCTTCTTCCGTTGCAGCAACAGCAATTTTCTGTTGTTTTTTTTTATACAGGCGTTCCCCTTTTTCACCGGTTTCCCAGTCCATGCTGTCAAGAAAATCGAGCAAATACTCTGTCTTATCCATTCCGCAAATAAAATAATTATGCGCTGAAATTGAGCAGTGGCAGTTACCGATGTTAATAATTGTTTTGCAGGTGCGCAAACGCGGGGCCTGGCGCTACGCGCAAATAAGCTATGTAATTAAGCCTTGTAACGGATTGACGGATTACTTCCTCACTTGTTTCCTGGTATCCGGAACACTATATTTTTTTTCAGGAAAAAGTTGCCATTTATCTCCCAGATGTTTCTGAAGCTTCTGTGCATTTTCATGGTCAATCTCAAGCATTGCTAAATCAGGCAACATTGAATCATCAATAATATCGGCATGGTTTGCATTCAATGCATCTTTAAGCGCATTGGTATCTTCCGCACTGCCTGAACCTGTTTTCTTAAGTATATATTTCATGGATTATATGAAAGCATGCCTTTCCCTTCAAAGGTAGCATCAAATCCCAAAGACTGAATATGCACAGACAAAAATTTGAGCATTTCATCAGCCCGTTGTTGTGTTCCCGGAAGGTTTAGCAAATCGGGCCTGGTGGAAAGTAATCTTGCAGCCAGGCCTGTTGCAGCCGGGCAGGCCATGCTTGTACCATCCATTATAGCATATAAATTATTAGGAAAAGTAGAAATGATGCCTACTCCCGGCGCTGTTACATCTGTTTCGGGGCCAATATTGGAAAAGTCGGCAATAAAGTTTTTAGGATCTTTTCCAAAAGGTTTTTTCACAATAGATTTTTGCACCGTGTTGCGCGGAAAAGTTCCTTTTCTGCCCATAGCGGAAACGGCAACACATAAGCTGTAGGATGCCGGAAAACTTACCGGGCTCCTGTCATCATTCCCATTGGCAGCAAAGCATAAAACACCCTTGCTGTATGCATCTTTTATGGAACTAACCAGCCCTTCATCCAGGTCAGGTTCCCCCAGGCTCATATTGATAAGGTCGCACCCGTCTTCCACGGCTTTTTTAATTGCTTTCATAATGTAAAAATTGGATGCATCGCCTTCTTTTGGAAAAACCCTGTAGCTATAAATTTGAGCGCCGGCTGCCACACCTTTTACACCACCATTTGCAGCGATTATCCCGGCCACATGCGTACCATGCCCCTCGCCATTATCAGCAAAATCAGATTCATCTTCCCCTTCTATTGTATTGGCCCCGCCGGAAACAATTAAATCAGTATGCGGGCCAACCCCGGTGTCTATTACCCCTACCCTTATCTGCGTATTAATAACCGGCCAATTCGGCGTATCATAAAAATGCCTTAGTGAATCTGTAAAAGCTGTATCAATGGAAATTAATTTTATTGCCAGGCTTTCTGTATTGGTAAAATTACTCTTATAATATCCCCAATAGCTGTGGGGCGGATATACATACAATCTTTCAACTTTGCTGCCCGCAAGTGTGAGCTTTATTTTGCCATTTGAATTTGTGTTGCCCCCGTCTCCTGTGCGGTTAGCAAAATCAGAAAAAGCAACAACATACACATCCGGCAAGGGATTGCCATCATTTCCCCTGATTGTAATATTAAAAGTAATGCGCTGCTGATTTTTTTTAAGCTTTACAACTTCCTCAAAAGGCAATGGCGGTTTCCTATAAAATTTTTCAGGGATGATACGCAATCCCGGGTAGGAGAACCGGAATTTAGCCATTTCATCTTCTTTCATTTCCACAAGCTTGGCGCCATCTTCATTTATGGAGTCTATCACTTTAAGATTAATGGTGGAAGCCTTTGCTTTTGGTGCATTTCTTACGCCAAGTTTCACTGCTCCTCTGCCGGATGACCTGACATTATTATTTAGCCTTAGCAGGAAATTTTTTATTTCAGGATTGGGATTATTCGCAGCAACTGCCTGTGAAGCCGGCAGTAATATAAAGCGGGAAGCTGATGTTGTTTGTTTCATAGTTGTTTGTTTTGAAAAAATATAAACAAGTATAAATTTATCTTTTTGGTGCGATAACCCGGCAACATTTTTTCGTTCGCTTCTTTTATTTAGTAACCCGGGTTAAAAAGCATTTGTTGTCCCAGTTTATCAGCAGCGGTTGAACCTGTATTAATTTTTTCCAAATTCCGGGTTATGCCTGTAAACAACCGGGAGTGACCTGTCAGCATAATGAAGCCAACAGTTTTACCAGCAAGTTTTCCCTTTCAATATGTATTCAACGGTTCATTTGCATTCGGCTTCTTTACACACCTGATAATGTATTATACACTACCATAAACTCGCGTATGCCGTAAAGCTTTGTGTGTAAAGGGGTGCTTGTGCGGGGTTTCTTTTGGCAAGCACAAGTACGCCAAGGACATTGCTAACGCTGCATACTCATATCTTTATTCTGCAATTACAGGAGCTAAAAGCAGCAATAAGTAGGTTTTCATATTATCTAAAATTAAAAGTGATCCCAAAAAACCAGCTTGTTCTCCACACTTGTACAGTCGGGTCACCAGTTGTTGAATAAAATACAGGCCTGTTATAGGTATAGGAGGGATGATTTAAATCAGTTACAGTTTCAGTGTGATATCCCTTTTGATATGACGTACTTAATCTTTTTACTTTTCCCCATGCAATTCCACCGTTAAACACAACCCTGTTATTAGATCCGAAAAGAGATTGAAGTATAAAACTTCCACCTAATAAAATGTTTAAGTCAACATTGGTTGTAGCCATAAACCCAGTTGTAATACCAAAATTATAATTGCTTGAAATACGCGGATAAACATGTACAAGGACTCCAAATCCTACACTCATATTATTAACCGTTTGCTTTTTGATATAACTGCCGGATGTGTCCCTGGCAGCAGCGGCGCTATCAGGTTTATAACTTACAGTCGTGTCAAAAAAAGCAAAGTTATCATCTCGTAGCCCAGTTAAAAACACTCCCGCACTGTAATCAATCTTTAGCCCAAATGAAGTACGGATATTTTCATCTGCAATAGTTTCATTATTGCTATTTACAACTTTAATATTTATATAATCCCTGTTTACTAATCTTGGAGTGCTATAAACAAGGGGCTTTAAGCTATCTAATCCTGAAACAATATTTTTAACTGCGATAGCTATATCTTTTTGATTTGTCGTGTCAAATTTTTTCACAAGATCATCTAAAACATCTGTGCTTAAGTTGAATTGGGATTGTATCCTGCTCTTAATTATTATTAGATTACTTCTATTTTCGGAAATACTACAAGGAGATATATTAAAGGCATTTAGGTAATTTGATAATTCAGCCAGAAGTCGTTGCACCTTAATTGAATCAGATTCCGGTTTATTAGTAATGTCCTCATCTGTAGAAGTTCCTTTTGTTTTGCTTGAATCAGATTTAGCAGTAGCATTTCGGGATGCACTCAATAAAGTTAAAGCTAACTGATTACTTACTACAGATTGAAAAGATGAATTATCAATAAATAAATCTGAATCATTTACTATAATTTTTGATTTATCCGCTAATGGCTGATTTATAACCTGAAACTTCAATTGGCTGCCAACCGAAGGAGCAAACCATGCAGGCGACACTTTTCTATATCTTTCAATTAATTTAATTCTTTTTCCGTTTTCATCAGTGTCGTTAGAACTTTTCTTGTTATAAATATGTTTGCAAATAGTATAATCATCGAGCTTGCGGCTGGCGTCAAATGTTATTAAATAATCGGTTGAATATTTTCTGTCTTTCTTGCTATGGATTAAACTTTGTTGGGAGCATAGATCGCAATTGCTGGATTTACTTACAGAGTTGATCATATTAGAGTCAACGAATGGCAATGAAGGAGACAATTTTGAGATTGATTCATTAGCTGTAATTATTGCCCAGGCAATATTAAAGCTATCAATTAATTTTTTGGGAGATCCATGCGAAGAAACCCTGAATTTGAAAAGCAAATTTGTGTCTTTATTATTATAACTGGTTTTTAAATCCTGATAAAGATTAAAATACCCTCCTTTTATTGAGGCGTCAGCAGTAAAATCCGTTGCATTTAAATCCAGGTTAATATCAGTTGGTATGTTTTTTATAACAATTAGGAACTTAATATCATCTTTTTTAAGTGACAGTAGCTTTACTAAACTATCAGAAAGAGTTTGTTTTGTTAGTATTGATGGTTTTTTATTTAATTGATTATAATCAAAAACTGCTATGGTATCGTTTTGTGCAAATACGGCTATGCATAAAAAAAAGCTAATAAAAAATAAATATAACTTTTTCATCTTATCAAATTTTTAGTGAGTAATTATTAGTGAGAATAAAACTTTTTACGGGTAAAACATAAGATGATTGCAAACTTGAACCAACAACAAGCCCCACAATTTGATTTTTTGAATTTAATACCACACAGCCAGAATCACCGGGTTCGCAAAATTTGTCAACCTCAATAAACCCATCAATATATTCGGTTACTGTATTTGAACAATAATAAATGGTTTGTGATGCGTGATGATTTTTTATTTTCCCTTCCCGCAATCCCGATGTTCTTCCACATAGTGTGAGAGATTCTCCAATATTTTCAGAAAATACAAATCCAAAACCATTAGGGCGGATTCCGAGATTAGAATTTTGATTTTCAAAGACAACCCCTTCTCTTACTTTGGCAATTGCAAAATCACTATTAGAAGTTAAATACCCCAATATTACATCCGCAACGTAATTCGTTCCCTTATCTTCAACCGAAGCGCATATAAGCTTTGCATTTTCATTAGTATTTTGAAAAGTTCTATTGCTATTTCTAAGTTCAGGATCGCAAAAAACATGATAACAACTTATTATGTAATCACTATTTGCATCTCCATCTTTTTTTAACACTAATCCAACTGAACCTGTTGATTCATCATTTCGTCTGGAAATACTATTCCCTAAGGGAAAAGGTTGTTCATCAAACTTTATCCTTGCATCATTGGCAATAGTTTGATTCTCTTGTAAAACATCTGTTTGTATTTTATATGTGTTTCCATCTTGAGCGGTATAATTTAAAAAATTAGGGATGCTGCCAAAATTTAAATTGTTTTTTTTATTTGTTACCTTACAAATCAGAGCGGGTATATCGGTTTGCTTATTGTTTACTGTTTTGTATCCCGTACTAAAACCCGTAACATTTGGAAACGAATTCACCCATTCTTTTCCTTTGTTTTTTATAGCTTCTGTAATGATATTGATATTTGCCATCGGCAAGTTTGATTGTTCATCGATTGAATTTGAATTGGGTTCATTTGGCACAGCGTCTTTAGTTGATGGTGGTGGTCTCCAATTTTCAAAAAAACTCTGTGTTGCTTTTGCGCCAAATACAAAAGCAATTACACCCATCCAATATTCATCAAGTCCAATAGCTTTTAAATTATGTATATCTTCGGCCCATCCAATTTTTAGCAACAACATGCATATTACATTTGTCATCATAAATACTATAATGCGCATAGTACTAAGCCCTTCATTTCCTTCGAGAAGTGAAGGAAATGCAAATGCAAAGCCTACCATGATTACAAAAAAATTGACAGAAATATCTTTAGGTGTTACACTAAACCCAAAAAGATTTGCGATTAGATAGATTATACTGCCAATCATGAAAACAAAACCAATAATCTGAAGGATAGATATTTTAGTTTCGTTTTCCTGAATCAATTTTCTCTTATTAGCCATAGTATATAATGTTTGTTACTCTTTTTTAATAGAAGATTTTTTCAGTATTGTCATTTAAGCAACGCATCAAACTTACATTGCATACATACCAGCATTCAATGGGAAAAACCCCCACTCAATCACCGTACTTTACACACAGGAATTAAAGAAAAACAACAAAAAATTCAGTCTTTACAAAGAATTAGATCAGAGTTGGGATGATGTTTTCAGTTAGCACAGTAGTTAGTTATAACCCCACATCAATAGCAAGCATTATCAACGATAACGTCAAAAAGTAAAAGAAGATTTTTTTGCAAACGTTTCTCAGCCGCCATGAAATTATACAGCCGAAGTGAGTGACACAACAGGCGATGCCACAACGTATCAATTGCTGGTAACATAAAATGCCAAAAAGCCCTCAGGCTTTTACCTTCTTTTCATTCGTACAAGTTTGTTTTTTCAATGGTCTCATGCCCGCCTGACCGGCCAGTCGGGCAGGGAACCTCGCTATGTACATTCCCCTGTGTGAGAAAAAATTATCATGCTCGGTTTCATCCGCATATCCAGTGTACAAGGGTATTCACTGTTCACCTCCACCGGCGGCACATCGGTTTTAAAAGGTATGCGGTCTTGTGTGATATAGTGTTCCACCACGGAGAACCAGGGGCGGGCTTCGATGGTTTCCTGCGTGTGGCCATGATCCCAGAAGCGGCTGATGCGGCGGCTTTCAGCTTCGTATGCGTTGATGGGGAAGGTATCATAACTGCGGCCGCCGGGGTGCGATACATGGTAGGTGCACCCGCCAATGCTGCGGCTGTTCCAGGTGTCGGCAATATCAAATACCAGCGGCGTATCCACGCCAATGGTGGGGTGCAGCGCAGAGGGCGGCTGCCAGGCGCGGTAACGGATGCCGCAAACATATTCGCCTTTTACCTCCGTTTCTTTTAAAGGCACGCGGTGGCCGTTGCAGAGCAGCACATACCGTTCGTTGTTAAAGTTGCTGAGCTTTACCTGTATCTTCTCAAGAGAAGAATCCACAAAGCGGGCGGTGCCGCTGCTGCTCATCTCTTCGCCCAGCACATGCCAGGGCTCAATGCCCATGCGTATCTCCATATCAATGCCCTGCAGCTTAATGGTGCCGTAGCGCGGGAAACGGAACTCAAAATACGCGTCGAACCAACTGGTATGAAAAGGATAGCCGGCATCGTTCAGGTCGCTCACCACTTCTGTAATGTCTTCCAGCACATAATGCGGCAGCAGGAACTTATCGTGCAATTGCGTGCCCCAGCGCACGAGCTTATGGTTGTAGGGTTGTTTCCAGAATTTGGCGATGAGCGCACGTAATAACAGCATCTGCATCAGGCTCATTTCTTTATGCGGCGGCATATCAAAAGCACGGAACTCGAGTATGCCGAGGCGTCCCGATGACGAATCGGGAGAATAGAGTTTGTCAATACAAAATTCCGAGCGGTGCGTGTTGCCGGTAATATCGGTGAGAAGATGGCGGAAGATGCGGTCAACGAGCCAGAAAGGCACATAGCCTTTATCAGGATCAGGCACTTGTGAAAATGCAATTTCCATCTCGTAGAGCTTTTCGTCTCGGCCTTCATCAATGCGCGGCGCCTGGCTGGTGGGGCCGATGAAGGAGCCGGAGAATAAATAGGATAAACCGGGATGGTGCTGCCAGTAGGTGATAAGGCTGCGCAGCAAATCAGGACGGCGCAGCAATGGGCTGTCAGCAGGCGTGGCGCCGCCAATGGTGATGTGGTTGCCGCCGCCGGTGCCGGTATGCCGGCCGTCGAGCATAAATTTTTCGGTGCCGAGGCGGGAAAGATAAGCCTGCTCGTATAAGGTGTTAGTATTGTGCAGAAGTTCCTTCCAGCTTTTGGCGGGATGGATATTCACTTCAATAACGCCGGGATCGGGCGATACAACCAAACGCTCAACCCGGTAATCTCTTGGCGGTTCATACCCTTCGATGCGCACCGGTATATGAAGTTTGGATGCTGTGGCTTCAATGGAAGCGATTATGTCGAGATAATGTTCCAGGTATTTCACGGGCGGCAAAAAGATATAAATAATGCCATCCCTTGCTTCCACGCACAAAGCCGTTTTAATAGCCTGCACTTCAAAGGTGATGTTCTCTTCCTCCTTTTCTTCTTCTTCTTTCTCTTTCTGTAAAGTGGGCGATGGTTTCTTCAGATTCTTTTTATCGTCTTTTTCTTCTTCAGCAACCTCAGCTTTGTACTGCATTTTCGGCGGCGGAACAAAGTCGTACACCATGCCGTAACGTTCAGTTATGGTTTCGTGGAAAGCTTCCAGCGCAGGCAGTTCATCAAACAAACTCCTTTCCACTTCCTGCGGCGCGTTGGCTTTGGAAACAACGGGCAGCGATTCCAGCGGCAAACGCAGGCCGATGGGCGAATTGCCGGGCATTAAAAACAAGTGCTCACGGTTGAACAGCCATTTGCAGCTCAGCCATTTATTGTTGTAATAATTCCATTGAACGGGCAGTACATAACCGGCCGGTTTATCCAGGCCCTGGTTTAGTAACTGGGCTAAAGTGCGGCGTTCAATACTGTCTTTAAGATTGGCTTTCAGCGGGTCAATATTCACCGGCGTTTTGCCTTCGCTCCATAAAAAGAAAAACACATCTTCATAAGCGGCGCTTATATTTTCAACATCCAAAGCAAGATGTTTTGCCAGTTCTGTAATGAAGTTCTTTGCATCTTCCTGCGTGTAAGCATGTTTGGCTTTTTCGTGGGCGATGAGCTCTACCTCTTTCCAGATGGGATAGCCATCTTTTCGCCAGTACAAGCCATATTGCCAGCGGGGCAATGGTTCGCCGGGATACCATTTTCCCTGGCCATAATGTATCATGCCGCCGGGGCCAAACTTTTCTCTTAACCGAAAGATAAGGTCGTGCGATAGCTCTCTTTTTTCCCTGCCATCGGCTGTGGTATTCCATTGCGCCGATTCCATGTCATCAATGGAAACAAAAGTGGGCTCGCCGCCCATGGTCATGCGCACATCGCCGGCTTCGAGGTCTTCATCAATCTTATAACCGAGCGCTTCAATAGAAGCCCATTGTTCTTCGGTATAAGGTTTCGTTACCCGCGGGTCTTCGTGCATGCGCGTAACGCTGTTATCGAACTCAAATGTTACCTCAGCTTTATCGCTGGCGCCTACCACCGGCGCGGCGCTTACATAATGCGGCGTACAGGCCAGCGGGATATGCCCTTCGCCGGCAAACAACCCGGAAGTGGGATCGAGACCCACCCAGCCTGCACCGGGAATATATACTTCCGTCCAGGCATGCAGGTCGGTGAAATCGGCTTCCGGGCCGGAAGGGCCGTCGAGTGATTTTATATCTGCCGTAAGCTGAACAAGATAACCGGAAACAAAACGTGCCGCCAAACCGAGATGCCTTAGTATTTGCACCAGTAACCAGGCGCTGTCGCGGCAGGATCCCAATGCCCTGCCCAGTGTTTCTTCGGGTGTTTGCACACCGGGCTCAAGGCGTATGGTGTAGGCAATATCTTTATT
>NZ_JASGEX010000028.1:0-12775 GCF_047606085.1 Parafilimonas sp. | reverse complement strand
TTGTATAGTAGCAAAAACAGCTATTTTTTATTGGCTTTGACATCAAATTCAGCGAAATCATCCAATTTTTTCTATTTAAAAATGGCAATGGTGATTGAAAATATTAAATCTAGACAGCTTCTAAGGCCTTTGTTAATTATATCAAGCTCGTCTTTGTATCGTTTTTGTTTGCGGTAAATAATCATCAGCTTTTTATAAAGCGCGGCATTAAAGGCTTTCAATTGCATTTGCTTTTTATACAGCTTTTCAGCCAGCGCAAGATCATCATTCCTTTCCGCCGCGGCTGCCTGTTGTAATACAGTTTGCTTTTCATCAGTGGCTGCATCGTTATTGTGCATGGCAACAATCCTGGCTTTTGATGATTTTTTATTTTGTTGTTTAGTCCGTGGCATGGTTGTTAAAATTGCCCTCAGCAGCAGATATATGCAGGCAGCTTTGCACTATACAAACGCTCCCGCACAATCAACCGTTCTCCTTTCCCCATTGCTTTGTATGGCAAGTTCAATTACGCGAATAATATTGCGTGCATGCGCTGCGGTTACATCCAATGGTTTGCCATCAGCAATGGCATCATGCACATTGCGGTAAAAATCCCTGTAATCGCCGCTTTCGCTTTGCACCTTCCCTGAAAAATTCACACCGTTTATCTCTGTAACCAGGCTGCCCCAAACACTTTCCGGCTCTATGCCCCAGTCGCTTTTGGTATGTGCCGTCAAACCGGCTTTTAACGCTGTCTCCTGCACGTCGAGGCCATATTTTACAAAGCTGCCTTTATCGCCCAGTAAAATATATCGCGGCAGGGGCTGGCTTACCAGCATGCCTGCTTTTAATGTAACCTTCAGGCCGGGATAGTGCAATGTCACTTCAAAGTTATCGGTTGCTTTGGTGCCCTCGCGCTGCACACGTATATCAGCCGTAACGGCTTCGGGCAGGCCAAACAATAACAGGGGCTGATCAATTAAATGCGAGCCAAGATCATACAAAATACCTGCGCCGGGCTCATCTTTTTCACGCCATGCGCCCGGCTTTAAATAATTTCTGAAACGGTCGTAATGGCTTTCAAATTCTACCACCCTGCCCAGTAATTTATCATCCAGTATTTTTTTTACTGTTCTGAAATCGCTGTCGTAACGCCGGTTATGGTAAACAGATAATATGCGGTTTTGTTCCCTGGCAGTTTTAATAAGATCATCTGCGTCGGCCGATGTAATGGTCACCGGCTTATCAAGCACCACATGCCTGCCTGCCAGCAATGCCTGCTTTGCCAGCGGGTGATGATACGCATTGGGCGTCGTTATTACTACCAGCTCAATGTTTGGATCGTTGATAATATCATCCGCATTATCTTTTATTGCAGCATTGGGATAGCGTTCTTTTGCCACAGCCACTTCGCTGTCTTTTCTTGCCCTTATGCTGCTGATATGATAACCTTCAGTTGTAGAAATAACGGGTGCATGAAATGTGCTGCCACCCACGCCAAAACCTATAATGCCTGTGTTGATAATCCTTTTCATTCGTGCATATTTGTTTTTCAGTTGTCTCATGGAACCTCGCTATGTACATTCCCCTGTGTGAGAAAAAATTATCATGCTCGGTTTCATTCGTGCATATTTGTTTTTCAGTTGTCTCATGGAACCTCGCTATGCACATTCCCCTGTGTGAAGAGTACATTTTACATGGGCGTTTCAATTGCAAATATTTAATGAATGCGCATAAAACTTCAGACCATTGAGCGGCACAAAATAAGCTTAAAAAAAATTAAGAGCTGCACCTTTGCGGGCATTGAAAAATAAATAAACCAGTTATGGGCATTATTCTCCTTCAGGAGATAGGGGCTCCCTGTATATCCATGGTTTTTCGAGCAGGCTGCCATATTTATTGAGCAATATTTTTAATTTATCCACCTGTTCCCGGAAGCTTTGCATCATCCAGTCTGCATGCTCAATGGTTTGAGCCTGGCCAACAGCCTGTTTGTATTCATCAAACATGCCCAGGCCAAAATAAGCTTCCGCCTTATTTACCAGTATCCAGAATTTTTGTTCGTTGTTATAATTTTTCTGTTTTTGAATTTCATTGGCATCAGCATCGCCGGGGCCTGCTGTTTCGCCGGCTTCCCGCTGCATGATATCATTCCAGTCACTTTCACATATATGCAGAATCCTGTGGCGCACACGATTGGCAAAGATCAAATCTGCAATCTTATCCTCTTTACCGGGATAAAGATTCGAATCCACCCGGCAATTGAAAGCATAGGCAAGGTTTATGGCATTGTAGCGGTTGTTCAGTAAAAAATAACCACGCTCATTAAATAAGATAGCATTTTTAAGATGTTCATCGCCTTGGCCGTTTTCATACAGCTTCTTTTCTATGCTGCCCGCCAGGGCTACGGTTTCGGGGTCGTTTGTATGGTCAAGATTTAGTTCCCCCAGCAATTCAAGCGCACTATGCAGAGCAGTAACCACATCCGGTTCTCCCGCTTTGTAGGTAGCCAGTGCCAGCCGCTGAATGATATAAGAATCCGACGAAATATTGTTCTTATCATTGCTCTTTTTTAAGAGGAGCGCTGTATTGAACAAAGCCCTGGCATCGCTGAACCGTTTTTCATTTAAAGCATCTTCCGCTTCATTGCAGATAAGGGCAAGCGTTTTGGCAGGGCTATCATCCGTGCGCGCTGCATCAACAACTGTTTTGGCCGAACTGATAATCTCATCTATCTGGTCCTGTAATTTCGGCGGCATAAGATTGCCGATAAATGTATAGACCGGGCTGTCGCTCGGCGGCGGCGTATGCGCTGCAGCCGCATCGAGCAAACCATCCAAAACGCTATGAAACCTTTCTGCCTCCCCATAATCAATCGAGTCGCCAAGATGGGTATATTTCGTTATGGCAATGTGATTAAGATCGAAGGGGTAGGCCAGCTTATCTTCTGCAATCACGATGGTTGTAAAAGGCCGCAATGCATGCCTTATGCCCAGTTCGTATATCGCATTGGCATTGGTGGTTGAAAGGTCTGCTATCACCACATCTGCCTGCAATAATTCAAGGTACATCTGCAGGTCTATCACGCCGGTATTGGGAATTTCATCTGCCCGCACACATTCCCATCCCTTTTTTGCCAGTACAGGTTTAATAAGGTACTGATACGATTTATTCAGATCAAGTTTGCGGCCTGTGGTATAATCGGTCTTTACGCCAAAGCCCATTACAACGAAGCATTTTTTTGACATGGTGTTTTATTTCTTTTTTAGCGGAAAGCTGTGATAAAATTACAATAACAGGATTACAGATGCGGAAGGTTTTTCCCGGGCGCATTTAAAAGAACAACAAGCGCATAATTCAGCCTGTATGTTGTATCCTTGCATTTTTAGAAAGCTGAATGATTATGAAAAAACTGCTCTCCCTGTATGCGTTTTTAGTCGCTTGTACGGCAAATGCGCAAACTTCATCCACAAAAATTTCTGTAATAGCTTATTATGCCGGCAATGCAACCGCGATAGATGCATACCCTGTAGAAAAGCTCACGCATATTATTTTCAGCTTCTGCCATTTGCAGGGCAATGAACTGCACGTTGATAAAATGGCTGATACCTTAACCATTCAGCATCTGGTGGAATTGAAGAAGCGCAACCCTTCATTAAAAATTATCTTATCGCTTGGCGGATGGAGCGGCTGCAAAACCTGCTCTGAAGTGTTTGCCACCAAAAAAGGAAGAAGCGCATTTGCCGGTTCTGTAAAACATTTAAATGCATATTTTAAAACGGATGGAATTGATATTGACTGGGAATATCCTGCCATTCCCGGTTTTCCCGGCCATCAATACCTGCCAGAGGATAAACAGAATTTTACGGCATTAATGAAAGAGCTGCGCAGGAAGCTTGGGCGCAAATATGAGATAAGCTTTGCTGCAGGCGGCCTTGATAACTTTTTACATGAATCTGTTGAATGGAATAAGATTGCCAGGTACGTTGATAAAGTGAATTTAATGTCTTATGACCTTGTGCATGGAAACAGCACCGTTACGGGCCATCATACGCCATTGTATTCAACGCCGCAGCAGGCGGCATCGGCAGATAATGCCATCCGCTTTTTTGATTCCATTCATTTTCCTTTAAGCAAAGTGGTTATTGGCGCGGCCATGTATGGAAGGATATTCAATGTAAACAATGATGCGGAAAATGGTTTATACCAGCCGGGCAGTTTTGATCATGGCATTTCGTGGAAAAGTTTTGACCGGCAGGCAATGGAACAGCAGGGTTATGTTTATTACTGGGATGATACAGCCAAAGCGCCTTACATGTATAATAAAGCACAGCATAAATTATTTACTTATGATAATGAGCAGTCAATGGCATTAAAAACAAAATATGCGATTGACAAAGGCTTAAATGGCATTATGTTCTGGCAGCTTGGAGACGATAAGCCTGCCGGTGGGTTGCTGGATGCGATTGATGCGGCGCTGCATTAAATTATTCATAAGCACAGAGCACACTTCAGGTTTCCGCCGGCGTTCGTTCCACCGGACGGAAAATATTGCTTACCGACCTGCAGGCTGTATTAACCTTTTAGGGCGGCATGCATACTTTGCTGTATCAGCCCTGCAACTACATTTGCTTAAAACAATGTAATGAACGACCAGCCAAAATTTATTCTATATGTAGAAGGCCTCCATATTTATTATGAAGCATTCCATGCGGTAAAAAATGTTTCTTTTCATGTAAAGCCGGGTGAAATTTTTGGATTGCTTGGCCCGAATGGCGCAGGCAAAACAAGCACCTTAAGCGCTATTGAAGGATTGATACAACCTCAGTCCGGGAATATCAATGTTGCAGGTTATAATATTAAAGACAAACCGCTGTATGCAAAAGCTTCTATGGGCGTGCAGTTGCAGTCAACCAATTTCCAGCCTGAATTAACCGTAACCGAGATACTGCAACTTTTTGCAGGCATTTATGGCATTAATCTCACAAAGGAGGCGCTTGAAAAAATTTTAACGGAAAACAATTTGCAGGAGTCAGGAGATAAAAGGTTCGGGCAGCTCTCCGGCGGGCAGCAGCAGCGGGTATCATTAAGCTTATGCGTACTGCATAACCCGCGGCTGTTATTGCTTGATGAGCCAACAACCGGCCTTGACCCGCAGTCACGCAGGCAGTTATGGGAAAGAATGGAAGCGATGCGGGAAAACGGCCATGGCATTTTATTAACCACGCATTCCATGGAAGAAGCGGAAGCTGTTTGCGACCGCATTGCTATTATAGATCACGGGCAGATTATAGCGATTGATGCCCCGCAAACGCTTATTGATAAACACCGGAATGATCCGGAAGTGATTGCCGTATCCAGAAAAGGAAAGATAACGCTCGAAGATGTATTTATTGGTTTAACCGGCCGCGCTGTGCGCGCTTAAAATTTATTGTATGCAAACAACAATACCAACCACATCAACCATATTAACCGCCTTGTTAAAGGCAGACCTGAAAACACAATGGCGCAACCGCCGCGCAGTTGTGCTTACTGTGCTTGTTCCGGTAATCATTCTTTACTCATGGCGTGGGATCATTAACCAGGTAGGCCCCGCATTTGCTTTGGGCACCTGCATTACCATTGGCCTGATGGCAACAGGCCTGATGGGTTATTCCAACGCCGTAGCCCGCGACAGGGATAAAGGTATTTTTCAACGCCTGCGCGTAGCGCCCCTGCCTTCATGGGCCATCATGGCAAGCCGCCTGCTGGTACAATTGCTAATGATCATTATTATTACGGCGGTTGTGCTGCTCGCCGGTTATTTTCTTGATAATATAACCATTCCTGCTGCCGGTTACTTCCTGGCATTTCTGGCTTCTATTGCCGGCGCGGCGGTTTACCTTGCCATCGGGCAGGTTATAGTAGGGCTGATAAAAAATCCTGAAACAGTTAACTCTACAACAAGGCTGGTGTACTTTGTTTTTATCATGGTAGGCATGCTTGGGCAGTTAGGCGTTTTGGGCAAAACGATTAAAGAATATATTATCTGGTCGCCGTATGGCACGGTACAAACAATTGTTGCCGGTGCAATGAATCCATCTAAATGGACAAACACAACCACAGAGGCTTTGCTGGCAACCATTGCTTATGCCGTTGTACTGTTCTCTGTTGGCATCAGGAAATTTAAGTGGACGAATAAATAAATTTTTGTGAATAGCTAATGCGCCCTGATCCGGCACGACTGCATTGCAACACTGCAGCATTTTAGGCAATGCTGTTTGTTTTCGGTTCCTGGGCAAAACAGGTATATTTTATGAAACTCCTGATTAAATCATCTTTACCCGGCAGTTTCTATTTCGCATTTTGTTCACAGCTTCTGGATGCTGGAAAACAACACAGGGAAAGACATCCCATCAACCGTGCTGCCCAATGGAATGGTTGATATGACGCTGATAAAGAGGAATGCAGGGAATTGGGAAATGTTAGTGCGGGGCATAGATACTGAACCCTCGCAGGTAATCATTGAAAAGGGCACAAAAATGTTTTCTATAGGGCTTAAATTACTGGCCGTGGAATATTTGCTGGGCAATTCAATTAAAGATGTGCTGAACGGAGGGAAAAATCTGGCAGATGATTTCTGGCAATTTGAAGAAAGCGACTTGTATAGCCTGGAAAACTTTAGCAGCAAGGCGACACAAAAAATAAAAAACCTTTCAACGGAAAACATGGACAGCCGGAAGAAAAAATTATTTAAGCTCATATATTCCGCTCATGGCTCAATAACGGTAAAAGAGCTTTCCGAAAAAGTGTATTGGAGCAGCCGGCAAATAAATCGCTGCTTCAATATGCAGAAATAGTAACCTTCATTGGTGGCTGCTGATTAATCCTATTACTTTTTCTTTATAATTAATTCCGATTGGTATGGTTGCTTTTTCTGTTTCGATATTATTGCCATAAATAGATTTAATGAATTTTAAGGAAAGAATATAGCCGGCGCTTTATCAGATTTCTGCAAGCTTAGTGAGTAAATACTGTTTAAAGTATTAAAAAGAAAATGCGGGTTGAGTTGAGACCGCAGATACTTCAGCTTAAAATTGATATTATCTTTTTCAAGGTTCAATAACATATCCTTTTCGTCCAGCGCTTTTTTAATGAAATAAATGCCGGTGGCCAGGAACATATTGATGAAACACCATAAAACTTCCCTTATAACGGTTGAATAGCCCGGGGCGAAATAGGTTTGCTCTGCAGCGTTTAATTTAAAATGGAGCATAAGCGAATAAATGCCTGATAAAATGAGCAGTAACACGCTCATAAATAAAAGGCTCAGCACGGAGAACCTGATATATTTTTTTTCAAACAAAAACCGCCGGACGATGAAAGCCGAATAAAAAAGATAAGCAGGTAAAATAAACAGGTTGATCAATAACAAGACCCACCATATACGTATATTATGAATAAATACGGTAAGGCTGTTTACCATCGGGCTTATTACTGCCAGCAGCAGCCAGTATAGCATTTCTATTTTATACGCATGCCGTATGGGCCGGTCGTTATCAAATTCCATATACGATTTTTTAAAACATAAAGCTACCCGGCTTAAATATGCGCCTGTAAATGATTTCGACCAACTGCGGCGGAATTTCGATCAATTAAAAAAATCAAAAAATTGCTCAGGGATATTCAAATTACATTTGGAAAATAAATTTATGCACCTATCTTTGCAGCCCTAAAAAAGGAAAAGTACATTATGTTAATTGTAGATTCAAAAGATTGCGAAAACATTGACAAAGCGCTTAAGAAGTATAAAAAGAAATACGAAAAAAGTAAAATTCTTTTACAATTAAGAGAGCGTCAAACCTTCACAAAGCCTTCCGTTAAGCGTCGCAATGAGGTTTTGAAAGCTATTTACAAGCAAAAAATCTCCAGCGGTAAAATAGAGC
This sequence comes from Parafilimonas sp., assembly GCF_047606085.1. Classification (GTDB taxonomy): domain Bacteria; phylum Bacteroidota; class Bacteroidia; order Chitinophagales; family Chitinophagaceae; genus Parafilimonas. The sequence continues at coordinate 4,871 of NZ_JASGEX010000028.1, read as the reverse complement.
TTTAATATTTTTTCTATATAGATAGAAAACAGCCATAAGATGTATAATTTTATGGCTGTTTATGTTTATACAATATCCGCAAAAAGAAGCTTTTCTCAATTACCTGCGCTTTGAAAAACGCTATTCGCAGCACACGGTAATTTCTTACGAAACAGACCTTGAACAATTCCTGGATTTCCTGGTACGGCAATATGATGCTGTTAGCCTGCCGGATGTAACAGCTTCCATAGTGCGAACCTGGCTGGCAGCCCTTAAACAGGAAGATGATTTAACGGCAAAATCCATCAACCGGAAAATATCAACATTAAAATCATTTTTTAAATTTTTAATGCGGGAAGGCATTGTGGAAACAACGCCGATGAGCGTTATTAATGCTCCAAAAACCGGTAAACGATTGCCGGTTTATGTGGAGGAAAAAGATATGCTAACACTGTTTGAGCAGGTAGCATTTCCTGATAACTGGAAAGGGCAGACAGAAAAAATTGTATTGCAGCTTTTTTATAATACCGGCATGCGCGTAAGCGAACTGATCAATTTAAAAACCACCCAACTTGATGCAGCATATTGCCATATAAAGGTTTTGGGAAAAGGAAATAAAGAAAGAATAATACCGGTAAGCAAAGAAATGACAGCAGCGCTGCTGCATTATATAAACAATAAACCCGGCAATAGCGCCGAAAATATTTTTGTAAACGAAAAAGGCAGGCCGCTATATACCAGGCAGGTATATAATATAGTAAAGAAAAATTTAATGCTCGTTACCACGGTAAATAAAAAAAGCCCGCATATTTTACGGCATAGTTTCGCCACCCATTTAGCCAATAATGGCGCCGAATTAAATGCTGTAAAAGAACTGCTCGGCCACAGCAGCCTTGCAGCAACACAGGTTTATACGCATAACAATATTGAGCGGCTGAAAGAGGTATTTAAGAAAGCTCATCCCAAAGCTTAAAGATGATTAAAAAATTGCCTAAAATTCTATTAAAAACTTACAAAAAAATGAAATAATAAATCTTAAAAATGCTATCTTCATTCCAGGAAATCCAATAAAAAATAAAATGAATTTTCCATGAGCTCTTTTCTTATTGTTTCACTTTTAAAAGCAGTTTTTTATGAATGTAAACATTGAAACGGTACATTTCACCGCCGACGCTAAACTAATCAGCCATGTAAACAAAAAACTTAACAAGCTAACCACATTTCACGACAGGATAATCCGTACCGATGTTTTTCTTAAATTAGACAATGTGGCCCATACCATTAAAGATAAAATTGCCGAAATAAGAATATATGTGCCCAGGCACAGCTTTTTTGTAAAAGCAACTTCAAAATCATTCCAGGAATCTTTTGACAATGCATTGGATTCCGTGGTTAACCAGATAAAAAAGCAAAAAGAAAAACAAGCCGCTTAATTGCAGCGCGCATTCAAAGTAAAACCTCCGTTACACCGGGGGTTTTTTAATTTATCCTTTGCAAATTCGCTTCTAAAAAATTTCCGTAAAATTTTGCCAAATGAAGTTTTCACTTACCTTTGCCATCCCGAAAAAAAAGGGTAGTTCTTTTATTGCTGTCACTTGTGTATCAAAATGGAAATTTTATAAATAATTAAGTGGCATCTTATAATTATACAAAAGCCACTTTAGCTCAGCTGGTAGAGCAACTGATTTGTAATCAGTAGGTCGTTGGTTCGATTCCGACAAGTGGCTCTGTTTAGTTATCAGCTTTTAGCTGATAACTAAAACAAACGGGCAGATGGCCGAGCGGTTAAAGGCGACAGACTGTAAATCTGTTCTCTCACGAGTACGCAGGTTCGAACCCTGCTCTGCCCACGGTTCTTTGAACGTTCAACAGTTTGACGAGTTCACACGTTGAGAAAACCAACTATACGAACACGTGAACTTTGCTTGCGGGAGTAGCTCATTTGGTAGAGCGATAGCCTTCCAAGCTATAGGTGGCCAGTTCGAGCCTGGTCTCCCGCTCTTAATTAAGATGACAGAGAAAGGATGACAGTTGACGGATTGAACTGTCAACTAACAACGGTCAACTGTCAACAGACAAGCCGTTGTAGCTCAGTGGCAGAGCATCCCGATGATAATCGGGAAGGTCGTGAGTTCAGTTCTTTAATTTTTGATTACATAATGTGAGATTACTCACAACTGAGTAATGCCGTTGTAGCTCAGTGGCAGAGCACTTCCTTGGTAAGGAAGAGGTCGTGAGTTCAATTCTCATCAACGGCTCTGTTCCAAGATTGGATGTGAAACTTGTACCGCTGAAGCGGAACAATATAAATTTAATTGCTGAAGCCTTAACGCTGATAGCTGGATTTTTAAACAACAACACAAAAACGATAAAGATGTCTAAAGAGACTTTTAAGAGGGATAAACCTCACGTAAACGTTGGTACAATCGGTCACATTGACCATGGTAAAACCACTTTAACCGCAGCTATTACTACAATCTTAGCTAAGAAAGGTATGGCTGAGGCAAGAAAATATGATGAAATTGATGCCGCTCCTGAAGAAAAAGAACGCGGTATTACTATTAACACGGCACACGTGGAATACCAGACTGCAAACCGTCACTATGCCCACGTTGACTGTCCGGGCCACGCGGATTATGTGAAAAACATGATCACGGGTGCTGCACAGATGGACGGCGCTATCCTTGTTGTTGCTGCAACAGATGGCCCTATGCCTCAAACAAAAGAGCACATCCTGCTGGCCCGCCAGGTAGGCGTGCCCCGCATGGTTGTGTTTATGAATAAAGTTGATCTGGTTGACGATCCGGAATTGTTAGAACTGGTTGAAATGGAAATTCGTGAGCTTTTAAGTTTCTATGGTTTCGACGGCGATAACACGCCCATCATTCAGGGCTCAGCTACCGGCGCCCTGGCCGGCGAGGAAAAATGGGTTGCTAAAGTTGAAGAATTAATGGAAGCAGTTGATACCTATATTCCTTTGCCTCCCCGCCCGATTGACCAGTCATTCCTGATGTCTGTTGAAGATGTATTCTCCATCACAGGCCGTGGCACAGTTGCCACAGGCCGTATTGAACGCGGTGTAATTAAAGTAGGCGATCCTGTTGAATTGGTTGGTTTAATGGATGCTCCTTTAAGCTCAACTGTAACAGGTGTAGAAATGTTCAAAAAACTGCTGGATCGCGGTGAGGCTGGCGATAACGCAGGTTTGTTATTACGCGGCATTGAAAAGAAAGATATTCGTCGTGGCATGGTTATCGTTCAGCCTAAGAGCATTACCCCGCACACGGAATTCAAATGCGAAGTTTATGTGCTGAGCAAAGAAGAAGGTGGCCGTCATACGCCCTTCTTTAATAAATATCGCCCTCAGTTCTATTTCAGGACTACTGACGTTACCGGCGAGGTATCTTTACCCGAAGGAACAGAAATGGTAATGCCCGGAGATAACATTACCCTTACAGTTAAGCTGATTCAGCCGATAGCAATGGAAAAAGGTTTGAAATTCGCTATCCGCGAAGGTGGCCGTACAGTAGGTGCAGGCCAGGTTACTGAAATCATAAAATAAACGCCCCCATCCCCTAAGGGGGAGTATGGAAGCAGAGATATTTATATTTGCAAAGTATTTGGGCTGAAGAGTTCAAATGCTTTGTTTCTTTTAATGAAGTTCTTTAAACTTAGTTTTGAAGGTTGTATAACTCCCTTTAGGGCTGGGGCATACGGGCATAGTTCAATGGTAGAATAGAGGTCTCCAAAACCTTCGATCTGGGTTCGAATCCTAGTGCCCGTGCTGATTAATTTGATAATCAGGTGATTTAAAGATTTGAAAATGGTAAATATTCAAATCATATATCCTCAATTTTCAAATTAGCCTATTTTCAAATTGAAAAAATGAATAAAGTTTCTAATTATTTTCGCGATTCTTACAAAGAATTAACTGAAAAAGTTACCTGGCCCACATGGGCCCAATTACAGCAGTCAACACTGATTGTGCTTTCTGCCACTGTAATAATTATGGCTGTAGTTGCTTTGATGGATTTAGGCAGCAATGAACTACTGAAACTTATCTATTCATTTTTCAGTTAATGTTTTAAAGTTTAGCGTATGGAGAATTTAGCTGAGGAAGGCGTGGTGCAACAGCAGGATACCAAGTGGTATGTATTGCGTGTTGTGAGCGGCAAAGAAAGAAAAGTAAAAGAATACCTTGATAAAGACATCATTCGCAGCGGCTATGCTGATGTGATTAAACAGGTGTTCCTGCCAATGGAAAAAGTGTATAAAGTGCAGAATGGCAAAAAGGTAATGCGCGAAAAAAACTATTTCCCGGGTTACGTTATGCTTGAAGTTTTAGACGGAAAGCTTACGGATGATATGATCCATCATATCAGTAATGTAAGCAATATAATGCATTTTCTAACAGATGGCAAAGGCTCAAAAGGCAATATCATTTCGCTTCGTAAAAGCGAAGTAAATAAAATGCTGGGCAAGGTGGATGAGATGAGCGAAGCCGGCGGCATTACCATGAGCGAGCCGTTTATTATTGGTGAAACCATTAAGATTATTGACGGCGCTTTCAATGACTTCAATGGCGTGATTGAAGAAGTGAATGATGAAAAGAAAAAGCTGAAGGTGATCGTAAAAATATTCGGGCGCTCTACGCCTGTGGAGTTGAATTATATGCAGGTGGAAAAGCTGAGCTAAAGATGCTTTTTAAGATTTTAAAAAACCACAGCAATTATCTGTGGTTTTTTATTTAATTGAATTAGTCTTTTATAGTGAACACCGGATAAATTTGTGCATCGGCAATTTGTGCCTGCTTTATCGGTCCGTAAGATTAGTTCACGTTCTTACACGTCATTCCACCGCCGCGGCGGTGGAACCTGATCATAATTTAAAGT